>JBLYYU010000294.1:0-16098 GCA_048550275.1 Polyangiales bacterium | reverse complement strand
CGCGGGGAACGAGCTGTCGGCACTCGCGGGCGACCGCTCGCGCGCGCGATTCCGATTCCGTCGCGAGGACCGCGCGGACCGTGTAGAGACAGGTATCGAACACCCTTCTGGCCCGCTCCGGGTTGCGATTGAGCTCTTCGATCGCTTCGCGCGAGATGTCTTGCGCCGCATCGAGCTTCTCGAGCGCCTTTCGATGGTCGCCCTCGGCCAAGTCGTCGACCGCCCCGTTCGACAGCGCCATCCAGCGCCCGAGCTTGCGCTTGCCGAGCGTGGCAGACGGTGCGGAAACTCGTTTTTCGAACGCTGCGGCGGCCTGCTTCGGCGACCAAATGTCGACGCCCGCATCAACCAGCGCGGCTCGAACGCTTCGGGTCGCGGGCTCGACCCAATCCGCATCTGCGCCCGAGCTGCTCGGAACGACCAACCAGCGATCGTCGTTCTGGGCCGTAGCGAGCGAAACCAGCAGGGTCCAAATGAGCAGGGTCAACGCGAGGAGCCGCATGGCGCAGTACTTATCACAGCTTGCGATCGACGGGGCGGACGATGTCGCCGAAGGCTAGTCCTGGCCGCGCCGAACATGTAGTCTGAAGACCGCCAATGCCTCCATCGTATCCAAGAGAGCCGTGGCCGCTGCTCCGGGACGTCGTGGAAGCGTCGGTAACCGGACTCCACCGCGGCCGCTTCATCACCGAAACCCTCGAGGCACTCTGCGTGCACCTCGGGGCGGCCTCTGCCTGGAGCACGCTGGAGACCAAGGGTAGCGGCCCCATGCACCGATCGCGCACGACCAGCTTTCGAGGCGTGGCGCCAGCGATTCTGGCGATGCACGTCGGCGACGTTTTGGAGCAGGTGCGGACTAAGCTCAAGACCGTCGCCGGCTCGGTTCCCTACGCGCCCGATGGCTCCTTCATCGCGGTCCCGCTCTGGTCACAGCCCACCCCATCGTCCCAGGGAAGAAGCCTCGTCGGCGCGCTCTACTTGGAGTTCGCGAAAGACCAGGGTACGAGCGAAGCCGTCGTCGGGGTCGTCGAGACGACGGGGGCGCTCCTTGGCGGCCTGATCGCGCAACAGACAGTCATCGAAGACACCCAGGAAGACCTCCGCGCCGAGCGAGCGACGGAGCCGAGCGGACAGCTGCTGACGTTTGACGAGCTTGTCGCGCCAGAGAGCATGGCGACGATTGGCGAAGAGCTTCGCTCCGCGATCGGCGGCGATGAGTCGATCATGATTCTCGGCGAGTCGGGTACCGGCAAGACGCAACTGGCCACCGCATTCGCACACGCGAGCAACCAAACGCCGATCGTGCGCGCCACGCTCGGCCTCGCTGACGACCTGAACACAATCACCTCGGAGCTGTTCGGGCACGAGCGCGGTTCGTTCTCGGGCGCGGTCTCGAAGCGGAAGGGATTGGTCGAGTACGCCAATCGCGGCACGTTGATTTTCGACGAGGTGCTGAACTTGCCGCATCACGCGCAGCAGTTGCTCCTCGATTTCACACAGTTCGGCTCATATCGGCCGTTGGGTTTCCAGGGGCCCGATCCAAAGACGGCCAGCCTTCGAATCATCTCGGTGACCAACGGCGACATGCAGCAAGCGATTGCCAATCGCGAGTTTCGCCAGGACCTCTACTACCGGCTCGCGGCCGTGCCGATCATATTGCCCCCCCTTCGCGAGCGGCGATGGGACATTCCGAACATGGCGACTCGGTACCTGCACCGGATCGACCCGAAGTCGAACTGGGAGCTCGACGGGAGCGCGATGGAGGCTCTTCTCGCACCCGAGCTACGTTGGCCGGGCAACATCCGAGAGCTCGAAGCCGTGCTCAAGCGCGCGCGAAACCGGGCTCGCACGAGCGGCTCCGAGGACCCCGTCATCGAAGCGCAGCACCTGGACTTGGGTTCCCCTCAGGGTCAGAGCGAACCGAGCGCGAGCCCAGCACGGCCGAGCGCCCACCCGGCCCATGGAGACATTCAGGATCGATGGCAAAGGCTCACCGACGAGCAGGCCAAGCTCGAATCGCTAGAGCGCGGCGTCATCGAAGACGCGCTCGCCATGTGCCACGGTATCGTCGCACGGACCGCACGGATGCTGGACGTTCCGCGCACGGGATTGATCAGCCGAATGGGACGGCTATCGATCGACGCCGAGAGGTTCAAGGAGCGGCGGAAGTAAGCGGATGGCCCAACCAGACCTCGACGCATCGGCAAACGAGCTGCTCGGGACCCAGATCGGGCCGTACACTCTCGTTCGACGCCTGGGCATGGGCGGCATGGCCGAAACGTTCGTGGCGATCCGGCGCGGCCCGAGCGGCTTTTCGCAAAGGGTCTGCCTGAAGCTGGTCTTGCCCTTCTTTCGCGAGGACGAGGAGTTCGTAAGGCTGTTCCAACGTGAGGCCCGGCTGGCGGCCAAACTGCGCCACAGCAACATCGTCGGCGTCATCGACTTCGGTGAGATCGCCGGCCGCTCGTACATGGCCCTCGAGCTCGTCGACGGCGTCGACCTTCAGGTTCTGCTCGACGCGGAGAGCGGGAACCGCCTGTCCCCGGAGTACGTCGCCCTACTCGGTCACGACCTGGCCGCAGCGCTCGACCACGCGCACAACCCACCACCGGAGATCGACTCGGCGGGAAGCCCGGGCGCCGCGATCGTGCATCGCGACATCTCCCCGTCGAACGTGCTGATCAGTCGCCACGGCGAGATCATGCTCAGCGACTTCGGTGTGGCCAAGGCGGTGACGGGGACGGCCCGCCAGCAGAGTGCCGTGAAGGGCAAGATCCCCTACATGTCGCCGGAACAACTGCGCCTCGAATCGCTCGACGGCAGGGCCGATCTTTTTGGCGTGGGCGTCGTGCTCTTTGAAGCACTCTGCGGGAAGCGCCCCTACGCGGGTGGTCACGACCCGGCCACCATCCTGCTCATCTTACAGGGCGATCACGAACCGCTTGCGTCGCTCGCACCCGGAGCGCCGCCCGAGCTCTGCGCGCTCATCGAGAGCCTGATCGAGCCTGACCGCGAGAATCGCCCCGAGAGTGCGGCTGCGTTGGTCGAACTGCTCGATCCATTCGTCCCTACTCCGCGCGTACGCCGTCAGCTCGGCAAGCGAGTTGCAGAGCTTCGGCCCCCAGAAGAGAGCGTGAGCGAGCCGCCGTCGGGGTTTGGGGAGCAGGCGACCGCGCTCCAGTCAGACGTCGACGCGACCGGCGGCGAGCAGGCGAGCAGCGGGATTGTGAATACCGGGCGAAGTCAGCAGCGCTCGCCGGCGCCGGCGGGCGAGCCAGAACCGGTTGTTTCGGAAGAGCACATCACCGACACGTTGCCGCAGCGCCGGCGCAACCGAGGTCTGTGGATTTCGATCTTGGCTCTGCTCCTGCTCGTGGCAGCTGGTGTGACCTGGAGAGCGACGCGCGACTCCGGCCCGGTTGCTGCGGAACCTTCTGCGGTCGAGACGGCGGCGGTGGCGCCGTCTGTCGACGAGCCGCCCGCCGACAAGCCTGCCCTCGAGGAGCCCCCGGACGCGGAGCCGGACGCACCGGCGTCCACGGCGCAAGTCGACGGTGAAGCGAATTCAAACGGCGGAAGCAAGGACGCTGAGCAGGAAGCGCAGAGCGCCCCGCCGAAGCCGAAACGCAAGGCCGCACCGGTGGCGCTTGCACCAGCAAGCCTGACGGTCGTCGTATTCCCGTGGGGCGACGTGTGGATCAACGGGAAGCCCCGTGGCTCCGCGCCGCTGAAGAGCCTGTCCCTGAAGCCCGGACGCTACGAGATCGGCGCCGGGCAAGGGAAGCCCACCGTGACGCAAACGATTCGACTTCGGCCCGGCCAGCAGAAGCGGCTGAGGCTCGACGTCACGAAATGACCGCGGGCCTTTCGTCGTCTGGCTGAAACGACGTGTACACGTCAGAAACCGGCGTCTTGCGTCGGTCAGGTTCGCCCCACACCGGCGTTTTCCCTTGAAAAACAGGGTTCTGCTGCTTGGCACATGGGTTGCTCATACCCCCGCCCAGGAGGTTACCCATGTCGAACTCAATCCCATCCAACCCAGCTCTCTCTCTCACTTGTAGGTGCCGGCGAGCCGCGCACCAGCTCATTGCCGTATTGGCCGCCGCGGTCCTCGGCTCCGCCTGCACGGACGTACAAGACCCGGTCCCGAATGTCGTGAAGGAAGCGATCCCCGGCTCCTCGGAGATCGACCTTCGCTTGAACTCCGTGATCTATAGCGACGGCCAAGACGTCCAGGCGGTTCTCGATTTCGGAGAGCGCCCAGCGCCGGAGGCCGCAGACGTCTTGCTGGTCGGTTCGAAGTCGGAGGACGTCGAGGTGCTTCGACTCGTGCGCGAAACCAGCAACCGTATGGTTTCGACCGGTCGTACTCGAGTCGGACGCGAAAGCAACGACGTAGGCGACGGAACCTTGTCCTTGTCGTCCAAAGAGATGTTCACGGCGCTCTACTTCGTGGACCAGTACGACCCGGCCTTCGCGGATAGCGAAGTGTCGGTCATCGCAGACTTCGGTATCTTCGCCGCAGATCTGGCTGACGTGGCAGGGGTCGAAGTCGTCGCAGGCGTCGCTCTCTCTCCCGAAGAGCTCGATCCGCCGCCCGGCGGCAAGCGCATTGGAACCGTGCTCCCGCGAGGCGGGCTCCCCGTGCAGGTCGCAACGGACGAGCTCCTGCTCTTCACCGAGGACGAGAAAGTGCTCGAGGAGTTCCTTGCGGAGTCCGAAGGCAGCCTCGTTCGGACCGAACCGCTCTACGACGAGAACGGCGACGAGAGCGGCGCGAACGCATACCTCGTTCGACTCGACCCGATGCTCGTCGGCCCTGGTGACTTGCCCCAGCTTCGCGACTTCCTCGGTGAGGAAACGGACCTCCGGGTCAGCAACGAAGAGGTGGCTGGCATCTACGCGTCCGCGATTCACTACATGCTCGAAGGCTTCCCGGTGGCCGTGAACCCGAAGCTTCAGTTCCATGGAGCGCCGTCGATCACGACGACCGAGCAGGTCAACCTCGCGCACAGCACGACCATGAAGAGCGCAACGTCTGAGACCTGCGTTCCGGGTTCCGACAACCCTTGCGTGCTCAACGTTCCTGCGATGTGGGCGTTCAACGCGCTCTGGGACGGGGACGACCGTGAAATCCCGGTGGCCGTGCTCGACCAGGGGTTCGCAGACGTGCCGAACATTCGGGCGCCTTCGGGCGCCTCGCGTCTCGAGTGCGACATGAGCCCGTTGAGTGGACCGAGCTGCGGTCCGGGTCGCGCCATCGGGGCGCCGACCGTCGGCAATAGCTTCTTCGGCGACAAGACCTGGCACGGAACGGGCGTCGCCACCGTGATTGGCGGCATCGTGAACAACGGCATCGAGACCGCAGGCGTTGGCGGGCAGGTCGCAGTGCCAAGCTACTACAAGTACGACCTCGCGGGTTACGCCTTCGAGATCGGCGCTGGCTTCCGAAAGGCCACCGACGATGGCGCAGCATGCATCAACATCAGCGGCGGCTATCCGTGCAGGATCCTCACGAACATCGGACCTGACTTCGACATCTGCACGGCGGGTGGCCGGAGCGGCCTGTGCGCCGCGATTGCCGCAACGCTCGCAGCAGCAGTCGGCACCACATGCGCCGCCGGTGGTTTCCTCGACTTCTTCTTGCCGGGACTGGGCGCTGCGATCTGTACGGTTGCTGCAACGGGTGCGACGTTCAGCACCGCCGCCTGTTTCAGCACCTTGGCGTTCGGCGATTTGGCCGGTTCCATGCGGAGCGGAGCGTACTATGCGACCGGTCGCGGCGTGCCCATCATCACCTCGGCAGGCAACACGCTCGACCCGGAGTCACTGCCGCCCGTGATCCGCGACTACGTCGACCTCTCCGACCGGACGGTGGACAACTGGCGGACGGTGCCGGCCTCGTTCCAGAACGTCATCAGCGTTGGTGCGGTCAACAGCTCCAGTCTCGACAATGCACACTTCTACGGCGACCTCGTTGACATTTGGGCACCGATCGGCTCGAACTACTACGCCCCAAACGATACGACCGACCCAGGCTCATCGCGTGAGCAGTTCTCGATCGGAGGGACCAGCGCGGCCGCCCCGTACGTGGCCGGAGTGGTTGCGGCCATGCAGGCGATGAACCCCGACCTCGATCCGCGAAACTACGATCCCGAAGCGGACTTCGGTGTGTCGCGAGAGCTTCGCCGGCAGATCCCAGGACGCATCCTCGACATGTTGACGGACCCCGCCAACAGCTTCAGCAACGACGAGCTCGTCGCCCTCGGCTACAGCGATCAGCCGCAGGAACGACGCAACCTGGTGAACCCGCTCTTGGCGCTGCAAGCTGCGGCCTCGGAACGGTCCTTCAGCCCCTTCTTCGACCTGGCGGACGCTGGCTTCGACGCTTCGCTGAACTTCAGTGAGGAGCTTGCGGGTGGGCTCGACGACACGACGGGCGATGCACGCTCGATCGAGTTCTCGGTCACCGAGACGGGCACCATCTTGTCGATTCCCGCCGAGGGCGCGGCGGCGTCTCGCGAGGACGTGGACTGGTTCACGTTCACGATGCCGGCTCACGAGAACCCGAACCGGTACTTCGAGACCACCGTCGAGATTCAAGTTCCGAGAGACCCGCACGGGGACGGTGTCGGACTCCGGCAGACGATCGGCGGCTCATCGAGCCTCATCCGTCGCGGCACCTCGCTCGAGTACAAAGTGATCGCTCGGCAGTCACGCCAGGTCTGGATCAAGCTTGGCAGCTTCAGCGGCGACAACGTGTACAAGGTGACCGTGGACGAGCCCGTGGTCGCGACGCCGAGCGTGCAGATCGTGAGGCCCATCGTGGGAACCGAGCTCTGTGACACCAGCAACGAGCTCGAGGCCGAGACCGCCTACAGCACCTTCTACGATCTCGACGTTCCGAGTGGCGAGCTCGAGTGGCTGCTGGACGGCGTTTCCCTTGGCACCGGCCGCTCGATTGTGCGGCGGCTTCCGGTGGGGACGCACGAGCTTGGTGTTCGCGCGTTCGGTGACAACTCGGTAAGCGATTCGATGACCGTGAACGTCGTCGATTGCGTCGGGCTCGCGCCCGTCGCGAGCATCAGCAGCCCGAGTCCCATGGACGAGTACACAAATGGCACGGACGACAACGGCTGGTATCTCGACGTCAGCCTGTCTGGCTTGGGGTACGACCAGGACGCTGGCGGCACCGTCACCATGGAGTGGACGACCAGTCGAGGCGACATTCAGCCTGGTGGGGAGACCCTAGCGACCGGCGCAAACGCCAACGTGCGCCTCTATGGCGACTGCGGGGCTATCGAGCACGAAATCGTGCTGACGGTCGAAGACGAGGACGGCAACATCGCCCAAGACCGAGTCGTCGTCGTGGTCCGCGTCCTCTGCTGACCCACTGACGAGTGCTCAATCGCGCGCAGACGGCCGGGCGGTGCCCCTCACCGCCCGGCCGCTTGCCGTTAACGAAGAGCGGCGGCACCTTCAGGCTCAACGCACTGGTGACCCATCTGCGCGCCGCGGCTATGCTTGTGCGCGAGAAACGAGCTCGGGGGCTAACCCGTCGAGACGCGAGAAATGAAACCGGACTATCTCATCGTTGGAAGCGGACTATCCGCACTGGCCTTTGGTGCACTCATGTCCCAGGCGGGCAATCGTGTGCAGATCTTGGAGGCGCACAGCGCGGCCGGTGGCTACGGTCATACATTCGGGTTCCAGCACGGCAGCGACGAGTATCGATTCAACGCGCAGTTCCATTACGTCTGGAACTGCGGCTCCGAGGACACGGTGGGATTGTTCCTGCGCAAGCTAGGGCTCGAGGTCGACGTCACCTTCGAACGGCTCGACCCGCAGGGTTTCGATCGCATGCGCGCGCCCGGCTACGCGCTCGATATCCCGAACGACTGGGATCTGCTCGCTGCGCGCTTGGCCGAGCTCTTTCCTAGAGATGCAGACAAGTGCCGAGCCTTTCTCGACGAGGTGCGCGGAGTGGAGAAGGAGATCGGCGAGCTGCCGCCTCCGCCTCGAGGTCTCCGAATCATCCCTCACCTGCACAAGATGCGTCGACTCATTCGCTACAGAAACTCGACGCTCCAAGGGGTCTTCGACCAGCTCCAGCTCCCCCTCGGGGCCCAGACGCTACTCGCCCTGCAATGGCCCGATTTCATGCTGCCCCCAAACAAACTCAGCTTCTTTGCTTGGGTCTCACTCTTCGCCGGCTACATGCGCGGGGCGTACTACCCGACCCGGCACTTCGAGCACGTGATCGACAGTCTCGTCGAGCACATTCGCCGGAACGGAGGCGAGGTGCGGCTCGGCCATCGGGTCACCGCGTTCGAACGGAGCGGCGACCGCGTGACAGGGGTTGTCGCCGAGGAGGTCGACGACGATGGCATCGCTACTGGCGCCGTACGTCGCTTCGAGGCGAAGGAGATCATCGCCAACATGGATCCTCGCCGGGTCGCCGAAATGTTGGGACCGGATCAGTTCTCCGACAAGGTCCGCAAACGGCTCGACTACGACTACTCGGCGTCGAACTTCATGGCGTACTGTGTCGTCGAGGGGATCGACTTGCGAGACCATGGTTTCGGCCGCTCGAACCTGTTTCATACCGACGAACTGGATCTCAACGTCGCCTTCGAGGCCATGGTGGACCGAGGCGACTACTCCAAGCCGAGCTTCGCCGTCACCGTGCCCAGCCTACTCACGGAGGACCGGACTGACTGCCCCCCCGGCAAACAGATCATCGAGTTTCTGACGGTGGCCGACTACGAGCGCTTCAAGAACCTGCGCTTCTCGAGGCCCAAGAAGTACGGGGAGGCCAAGCGCGCGATCTTCAACTCAATCCTCGACGTGGTCGAGCGTGAGTATGTTCCGAAGATCCGCGAGCACATCGTGTTCAAGATGCTGGGCAGTCCGACGACGAACGAGCGCTATGCGAACAGCCCGCGCGGCAATTCCTATGGGTCGGCAATGACCCCGGCGAACATGGGCGCGTCGCGACTCGGCTCGCAGAGCTCGATTCCTGGGCTCCAGTTCTGCAACGCGACTTCGGGCTACGCCGGGTTCGCGGGCACGATCTGGACGGGCTCCAAGCTTTACGAACAGCTCAGCGGAGACATCTTCTTGTAGACCGACGGCGCCCCTCGCGCCTCTTTGCTCTCAGGGGATCGACGCCCCGCCCAGGAGCTCTGAAACGGCCAAGGCCGAAGTCACTGCGCCTTCTTGCAGGCCGTCGCGGAGCCATGCGCCCACGTGGAAGGTTCGATTTTCGCCATTGGTCTGGGACACCTCGAGATGCCAACGATGCGCCTCGACGCAGTAGTCCGGGGTGTGATGTTCCTGTCGCAGAATGATCTTGGCTGGATCGATCCAGTCGTCGATTCCGAAGGCCAGGCCGAAGTCGCGCGGTTCGTCCTCGGGCAGCCCACAGAGGCGATTGAGGTGGCAGTTGTAGCCGCCCGAGCTCCGAGAAGTCTCGATGACGTCGAACTCGGTCTTCACGGCGACGCCTCGGCGCGTGTAAACGGAGGGGTCGTGGTGGACGAGCGTATGAACGTGGTTCGCTCGCCAGGAACCGAAACGCCGCATCTCCGCCTCGCTCGGGTCTGCGAGCAGCTCGAGGAACTGATCGGGTGGCGCCGCGAAGACGACGCTATCGAAGTCGACGGACTCCCCGGAGGCCAGTCGAAGCGTCACCCCACGTTCGTGCCGAGCCACGCTCGCGATTTTCGCCTCGGTGTGAATCGTCCCGGAGAAGCGCTCGACGATTCGGCGCAGGTAGTCCCAGGACCCTCCCCGCAAGCTCACCCATTGTTCGGCTTGCTGGAATGCTCGCAACATGGGGACCGTCAAGCCGGCCGGCGTGTCACGCACCCGTTCGTAGGGGATCGAATACGCGTACGTGGCGAGGAGCGCTGCCCAGCGATCGGCATGGGAGTCGGTCAGAAGGTCGCCAAGGGTCAAACGACGAAGCTCGTCCTCTCGTAGCTCGGCGCGTTTGTTGAAACGCAGCCCCTGCAGCTGAACGCTCATCAGGTCGATGCGGTGCCTGAGGCGCTCGATGACGGGCTCGTCGGCGCGTCGAATCGAGCCGGCCGAGAGATGGTGCTTGCCGTCATGCGTCCAGAACGTCGTCGTACCGAGGACGAGCCGTTTCTCGCAGCCCAAGGAGTCGAAGAGGCGCATGAGCGTGGGGAAATTGTGCCTCTCGAATTCGATGACCCCGGCGTCGAGCACGATATCCGGGTCGAGATCAGAGCGGACGTTCCCATTGAGGGTGCGAACGTGCCCGCCGAGAATCGGGGCCTTCTCGAAGACGGTCACCTCGTGCACCCGGTCGAGGAGGTGGGCCGTAACGAGACCCGCGCTTCCGCCTCCGATGATGGCGATCCTCATGTGTCGGGCCCGTGCATTTTCGCCGAGTATACAGTGAGATGGCATCGGCATTGGTCGAGAGGCCGGGCGAGGAAAACCGCAGAGGATCTGCCAGCCACCCAGCTGAAATCCCATCGAATTGTGGGCGGGCACACAAGCCGACGCCCAGCTCGAGCCGCTCGCTGGAAGCACGCCTAGACGGATTCGGACAAGGTCGACGAGCCGGTCATTGCATCTTCCAAGAGCGCCGAATTTTCGGTATACGGATCAACGCCCGTACCCCCCCCGGAGAGCCTGTCTATGAGACGCGATTGGATCACCAACTGGGCACGCCCTGTGGCCGTGCTCTTCCTCTTGCCAACTATGGCGATGGAATGCGAACGAGTGGACCTGATGCAAATGACGCTGGACCGCATCGCGCCATTCGCGAGCGTGGATCCCGCGAGCGTTCCTGCTCCCGATCCCTCCGACCAGCCAACCGGCCGATACCGTAGCATCGACGGGACGGGCAATCACGAAACCCATTTCGAGCTCGGTGCGGCCAATACCCCGTTGCGCCGATTGATGTCCGTGCATTACGGGGACGGGGTGGCCTCGATGGGCGGGAGCGCACTTCCCTCCCCGCGCGCCATCAGCAGCGCGGTCTGCGCGGACTCGGGGACGCCGCCCAACCCCTTCGGAGCGAGTGATTTCCTCTGGCAGTGGGGGCAGTTCGTCGATCACGACATCGACTTGAGCGGGGAGCAGCATCCGGCTGAGCCAATGCCGATCGCTGTTCCTTCGGGCGACCAGCCGTTCGACCCGGGTGGCACCGGTGGGATGACGATCGACGCAAATCGCTCGGGGTACCACCCAGGCACGGGCAACGATCCGGCGTACCCGCGGCAGCAGATGAACGAGATCACGGCCTTCATCGATGCGTCGAACGTCTATGGCTCCGACCCGGTTCGAGCTACCATTATGCGCTTCAACGATGGGACGGGGCGGCTCTTGTTCAGCCCGGGCAATCTGCTTCCGTTCAACATCCCGGGGCTACCCAACGCCGGCGGAACCGGTCCGGAGCTGTTCCTGGCGGGCGACGTGAGGGCGAACGAGCAGGTCGCGTTGACCGCGATGCATACGCTCTTCATGCGTGAGCACAACCGCTTGGCTGACGAGATTGCGCTAAACAACCCTGCGCTGACGGGTGAAGAAATCTATCAGGAAGCCCGGCGTATCGTTGGCGCGCTGATGCAGGTGATCACGTACAACGAGTTTCTGCCGGCGCTCCTCGGACCCAACCCCTTTGAAAAACTTCCGTATGCAGGCTACCGGTGGAGCACCAGCCCAGCGATCATGAACGAGTTCTCGACGGCGATTTACCGGTTCGGGCATAGTGCGCTGAGCTCGACCCTTTTGCGGCTCGACGCCGCTGGCAACCCGATCCCGCAGGGGAACCTCCCGTTGCAGCAAGCGTTCTTTCGGCCCGACCGTCTGGTCAACCAAGGAGGGATCGAGCCCCTGCTGCGAGGGCTCGCGGCCCAGCCCTGCTCGACGATCGACACCGAGTTGGTCGACGACGTGCGCAACTTCCTCTTCGGCCAGCCGGGCGCCGGCGGCTTCGACCTGGCCTCACTCAACATTCAGCGCGGCCGCGATCATGGGCTGCCTAGCTACAACGACGCCCGAAGGCTCCTGGGCCGCGCGCCAAAAGCGAGCTTTGCCGAGGTCAGCAGCGACCCGAACACCCAGGCGCGTCTCGCCTCGGTGTACGCAGACGTAGAGGACATCGACTTGTGGGTGGGCGCACTCGCCGAAGACCCGATAAACGGGGGCCACGTGGGCGAAGTCGCGCACTACATCATCCTGCGGCAGTACACGGCACTGCGGGACGGCGATCGCTACTGGTATCAAATGGGGATCTTTTCTTCCGACCCGGACTACTTCTCCGAACAGGAGATCGCCGATCTCGACAGCACGACCCTTGCCGATGTGATCCGGCGCAACACGACGATCGATACCGAGATCAGCGACGACGTGTTTCAGGTGAACTGACGCTCGAACGCGGCGGTCGAACGTTTACCGGTGGACCGATTTGCGGCGGTGCCGGCAGAGTTCGACTCAGTTGATCGGAAAGGAGATCAGGCCTGCGTCCTGTGTTGGACAGACGACGTCTGGCGTGGCCGTGCACGGCGCCGTGGCGCAGTCCGCATCGACGATGCAGCCCTCGCCCGAGGCACAGATGCCGCCGGCCGTTGCACCCGCGCACTCGAGTGCGAAGAAGAGTGCGTTGGCGATGTTCAGGCGACCCGCGACCGGTCCAAGTGAACCGGGATCACCGACTGGATCTCCGTAGATCGCATTTGGCAGGTCGTAGCAACCGTCCGGCATGAACGCTTCCTGACAATCGGGTGCGGCGGATGGACAGGTCACCAAGCCGGGCACCCCTTGATCGACCCATCCGAAGAGCACCGCTCCGGACGGGTCCGGCGTGTAGACCCCCGCATCCAAACCGAGAGGGATGGCTAGGTCTCCAGCGATGCAGTACTCCGGTGGATCAGTATTGTTGCACTGCGCAGCCGGACCATCGGCAAACCCGTGTCCGATGCCCTCGCAGAATCCACCAGGGCCGCAGTCTTCTGCGATCGGAAAGTCGATGACCAGAACGGGAGGCTTGCAAGGTGGGACGATGCAGTCGGCGTCCGCGGTGCAGACGGTAGAGTCTGGCCACAGACAGAACCGCGTCGGGCCCGGAACGATCGCCGCCTCGTCGGGGCCGAGCTGGACATCAGGCCCTGTCGCGCCCGAGCGCACCGACACGGTCGATGTGAAGCCCTCGATGATCGCGGAGCGCACGCCGCCCGGGACGGTGCCTTGTCCCGCGTCTAGGATCCACCGAGGGACCTTTCCAACACCCCCGTACTCCGCGGTGAACGGCTGCGGCGATGCACCGCCGTCGATCGAGGTGGCTCTCACCGTGAGCTCGTACGGCATCACCTCCTGGGCCGCGGTCACGCCGTTGCCGCACGCCACGGTGACCACCTGCGATTGCGTAGTCCATTCGTTGGCGGGGATGGGGTCACAGCTGCCCAACTGGCATCTGCCGTAGCCAGAATCGCAAAGCGTGTCGTCGGGGTAGATGGGGTTGCTGCACGAGGCATCGATCGGATCGCAGACATCATCGGTGCAGTCGTCTCCGTCCCCGCAGTCGACGAGTGCGCATTCCGACTCGCACGTGCCGTCGACACAGGCACCGGGCAAGCCGCCGAAGTTGCACGAGACACTGCTCGGGACCGGATCATTGTCGCAGAGGCCGTCTTGTGGGTCGCAGGAGTCGTCGGTGCAGACGTTTCCGTCATCGCAGTTGACGCCATCGCAAAGCAGCGCGTCCTCGCACAGGCCCGAGATGCAGATGCCCGGAAGGCCGCCGAAGTCGCAGGCGCTTCCGTCGGAAGCGACCGGATTCGTACACGAACCCGTCGCAAGGTCGCAGTTGTCGCTCGTGCACTCGTTCCCGTCGTCGCAGCCGACGACATCACAGACCGCGAGGCAAGTCGGCCCGACGCAGACGCCGGCCGTGCCGCTCAGGTCGCAACTCGTGCCGTCGAGAACGGTGGTGTCGCACAAACCATTGCTCGCGTTGCACGACTCGGCCGTACAAGGGTTGGCATCATCGCAGTTGGTCGCGTCGCAGACCGCAATGCAGCTTCCGGAGGCACAACTGCCCGGGAGGCCGCCGAAATCGCAAAGGGCGCCGTCCGCGAGCGGGGCGTTTATGCATGTTCCACTCGGAGTCTCACAGGAATCGCTCGTGCAGTCCGAGCCGTCATTGCAGTTGACGCCGTCACACCAGACGGGCCCGCTCGAATCGATTGGGAAATAGACGCGGGCGGAATCGGGCGGATCGGTAGAGAAACAGGCGACGAGTTGCAACACCTCTGACGCTTTGCCGTAGAAGTAGAAAGACCCGCCGGATCCGTCCGTCCAGTCGAAGACCACGACTCCAGACGAGTCCGGAACATAGGTGGCGGTCTCCGTGCCGAATGCCAAGGGCAGATCACCGGTCACGCAAAACCCGTTTGCTTCGCACTGCGATCCCGTGCCGGTCTTTCCGATGGTGTCGCAAACGCCGCCCGGGGTGCAATCGCTGCTCGTCGGGATGTCGACGACGGGTACGGGCGCCCCACAGGCTCCGGCGATGCAGTCGGAATCCATTGTGCACACTTGGCCTTCGGGCAAAAGGCAGAATCGCGTCGGTGTATTTGGCGTCGCGGTCTCGTCGAGGGTGAGCAAGACGTCCGGCCCCAGGGTGCCCGAGAGCACGGAGACGAGTATCCGGGAGCCAGAGAGATACAGACTCTGCGCCCCTCCGGCGACGTCAAATTGAAGCGCATCGAGCGCCGCCTCCGGGTACCGGACCAGGCCGCTGAGCTCGGCGGTGAAGGCGCGCGGGTCTTCTCCGCCGACGATTGGCGTCGTGGCCACGGTGAGGTCGAACGGAAGGGTCGTCTGTGCGAAGTCCGGGCCTAGACAACTGACCGGAATCCCCTTGGTCTGGGATGTGAAGACCGGAGCGCTGGGTTGACAGAGCCCTGCCTGGCACTGACCGAGGCCGCTGTCGCAAGGGGCCCCGTCGGCGCTCACGGCGTTGTCGCACGTGCCAACGAAGGGATCGCAGTGGTCGTCGGTGCAGTCATCGCCGTCGTCACAGTCGAGAATGTTGCACGCCAGCCCGCAGGCAGAGGATGCGCAGAGGCCCGGCAAACCCATGTAGTCGCAGGCGGTGACGGCCACGACGGGCCCGTTTGTACAGGAACCGTCGGCCGGATCACAGACGTCGTCGGTGCATAGGTTTCCGTCATCGCAGCTCACGCCGCTGCACAGCATCGCGTCTTGGCATGTCCCGGAGGAACAAACGCCTGGCAAGCCGCCGAAGTCGCAGGCGGTGCCGTTGGGTGCAGTAACGCTGCCGCAGGTCCCGTCCCCGGGGTCGCAGCTGTCGGTCGTGCAATCGTCGCCGTCGTCACAATCGACGACGTCGCACACAGCGACGCATGCGCCTCCGGTGCAGGCGCCCGCGTTGCCGCCGAAGTCGCAGGCGCTGAGATCCGGCAGAGCAACATTTTCACACTTCCCGTTGACTGCGCTACAGGAATCCGCGGTGCAGGGCTGACCGTCGCTGCAGTCGAGGATGGCGCAGACCGGCGCGCATGCTCCCGCGAGGCAGGCTCCTGGGAGGCCGCCACTGGCGCACGGAGCGCCATCGGCGACGGGCGTGTGCATACAGATATCGCCTGCCCCGCAGCTATCGAGACTGCAGGGGTCGCCGTCGTTGCAATCCGCACCGCCGCAGGAGACCGCGTCCGGCTCGTCGATTGCCACGTAGATCAGCGCGGGGTCAGGACTCGGCATGGCGACGTCCGCCACGCTGAGGTCGCAGGGGCCCGACCCTCCACACTCGAAGTGGTCGAGGCAGCCGACGTCGGTTTGTCCGGCACAGACGCCACCTGGTTCGGCCATCGAGCACTGCCAGGCGAGGAACAGGGAATACTCGGCGTTCATGCGCATGCCGATCGGCCCGACGGATCCGGGGTCATTGACTGGATCGCCGTAGATCGATGCCGGCACGGCGAGCGAGTTGTCCGGGATGGTGCCGCCGCTGCTTGCACAGCGAGGGTCGGCATCCGGACACGTGACCGTGCTTGGGTCCTCGGCCCATCCAAACAACACGGCGCCCGAGGAATCTGG
>JBLYYU010000293.1:0-9020 GCA_048550275.1 Polyangiales bacterium | reverse complement strand
CGAAGGCGGCGCCATGGAGATGTTCGTCGAAGGCGATCGCGCGGTCGTGTTCTCGAACGCATACAACGTGACCGCGCTCGACGACGGCGACCTCTGCCAAGGCTATTACGGTGGTGGACCCGAGCCGGCTCTAGCCGACGAGGGCTACTACTACTGCGGACGTTCGTTCGTGAAGATCACCGTCATCGACCTCAGCGCCGACTCGCCCGAGGCGGTCCGCGAAGTCTATGTAGATGGCTGGTACGCTTCGTCGCGTCGCCACGGCGACATCGTGCGTGCGGTGGTGCAGAGCTCCATGCAGCGCTCGGGGAAGGTGCCGTATCTCTACGACTTCATTTACGGCGGTGACGTCTACCCCGAGACGCGAGAGGCGCAGATCCTCCTCGCCAAGGCTTGGGCGGTGCAAGCCGAGGAAGCGATTCGAGCGACCGTGCTCGAGGACTGGGTCCCGGTTTGGGGTGAGCGCATCGATGGCGAGATTCAGGAACAGCCGGTCCAGTGCGCCGATTTCTACTCCCCGGCGCCCGGCCTGACGAACTACGGCCTCACCCAGATCGTCGGGTTCGACATCGGAAGCGACGGCGGGACCGAAATCACGTCGATCCTCGGCCAGGCCTCGCAGGTCTACTCCAACGGTGAAACCCTGGTCCTCGCACAGCCGGATTGGTCGTTCTTCGAGCGCGGCGTGAACAGCGACCGCACCGCAGTTCATCGGTTCGCGGTTTCGTTCGATCAGGGGCGCACGCCGTACCAGGGCTCGGGCTTCGTCGAGGGCATCGTGAACGATCAGTTCTCGATCGACGAGCGTGCTGGGGTCATTCGTATCGCCACGACTCGGACCACATGGCCCGCGCGCAACTCCGACCCGGTCGCGCCCGACGTTTGGGTCCCGCCGACGACCGACAACCTGGTCAGCACTTTGAGGCTCGAGAGCAACGAGCTCGTGCTCGCGGGTTCGACGCCGCCCATGGCTGAGGGCGAGCGGATCTTCTCCGCGAGGTTCATCGGTGACCTCGGCTACGTCGTGACCTTCCGCCAAGTCGATCCGCTCTTCGCGATCGACCTCAGCGACCCCGAGAACCCGAAAGTCTTGGGCGAGCTCAAGATCCCGGGCTTCAGCGACTACATGCATCCGCTCGGCGACAATCACCTCCTGACCATTGGCCGGGACGTGGACGAAGAGACGCAACGGGACAACGGAACCGCGCTTCAGATCTTCGACGTCTCTGACCCCACCAACCCGGTGCAGGCCCACAAGGCGCTCGTCGGCGAGGGCTACTCCGAAGCGAACCACAACCACAAGGCCTTCAACTTCTACGCCGAGAAGGGCTTGCTGGCCTTTCCGTTCGTGTCCTACGAAGGTGACTTCTCGAGCACGCTCGAGCTCTGGGACGTGAGCGCGGAGGAAGGGTTCAGCCGACGGGGTTCAGTCGATCATTCCGACTTGGTCCTCGACGATTGCGGCGGCGTCCCGTACCCGGTCGACGAGTTCTACTACCACTGTGGCTACCAGCCTCAGATCACGCGCGGCGTGTTCATCAGCAGCGACACCGACGAGTTCGTCTACTCGATCAGCCATGGGGGCGTTCGGGTTCACAACGTTGCTGACCTCGACACCCCGGTCGCAACAGCGACGTACTGACGCCTCGCGTTCAGCGCGATCCCACGGACGCCCGGATCTGCTTTTCCAACGTGGCCAACTCATCGGCCTTGGATTGCAGCTCCGCGGCGTCTTGCGAGATCTCCTTCAGCTCGGAGATGTTTCGCGCCACGATCGCCGTCTTCATCCTATCGATTAGCTCTCGACTCTCCACGAGCGATTCCAGAGTCACCTGATGATAGCGCTCGCATCCCGCTGGCGGGACGATGCTTTTGACCTCTTCCTCCATGCGTTCCGAGTCTGCGGCCAGACGTTCGAAACCCGCTGTCGACCCTCCCATGCCTGCCTTGATCATGCCCATGGCAAAGGCGTTCGGGTCCCCGGCTCCCGAAGCGGACTGAACGAGCTGCATGCGTTGGAAGTACGCGTTGACCGCGTGCACGGAGTCGTCGGCACCTAGTTCGGGTGCGCTCGGGGCCCGGTCATTGCTGGGTCGTGGGTGCGCCGGCTCGACTCGTGGGTTCGATATGACGACGGTGCCATTGGCGCGCTTTTCGAGTCGAGGGGGCTCTGCTGCCGCTGGCGGCTCGTACTCGTCGTATCGGTACGCGCTCGGATCTTTGGTCGGCTCGTAGGGCCAGGGGCTGGACTTCGGGCGTTCCCGAGGGCCGTCCACTGGTGCGACGTCGGGAATCGCGACGGGTTCAGGGCGTGGCTCTGCCGTGGGCGTTCTTCGATTCGTTTCTCGTCCCAGAAGAAACGCGACCACGAGAAGCGCAGCCCCTAGCGCAACGGCTAGGCCCACCGTCAGGGCTCGATTCGATCCGTCACTCTGCATTTGCGGACATCTGCTCCAGGCAGAAGGGTAGCAATTCGCTGCTGGTCGCGCAGCGCCTCAGTCGAGCCCGCTCAGCGCGTCCATTTCTCCAGCGAGCTTCATGTCGAGAGCCGTCAGCCCACCGGCGTCGTGCGTGCTGAGCTCGACCTCGACGGAAGCCCAAACATTCCGCCACTCGGGGTGGTGGTTCATCTTCTCGGCCACCAAGGCGACCTGCGTCATCCATCCAAACGCCTCGATGAAGTCCCGGAAGCGAAAAGCGCGTCGGATGCGGTCCGTGCCGAGCTCCCATTCGGGTAGCGCCTTCATGTGCTCGGCGATTTCGGCGTCGGTCAGCTTTTTCATGCGGTCTCCTCGTCCGTCTTAAGCTCCTCGCGGAGCCTCTCGAGCCGCTCATTCGACTCTGTCCACTCTTCGAAGCACCGGTCCAGCTCGCTTTGAGCCGTCTGCGTTTCTCGGAGGAGGGTATCGCGCCG
Source organism: Polyangiales bacterium (assembly GCA_048550275.1). GTDB lineage: Bacteria > Myxococcota_A > Polyangia > Polyangiales > Houyiibacteriaceae > SG8-38. Next base: position 6,106 of record JBLYYU010000293.1, on the reverse strand, counting down.
CTCGGCGTCGTCATAGACCTCTGGTTTGCCCAGCTCGCCATGGTGCTTGGCGATTTGCTGTTCGAGCTCGGTGATCCTTCCTTCGAGCTCGGTGACTCGCTTCTCGAGCGGTTTGACGCCCTGGTTCTGCTTTGCCCGGCGCTCCGCGTCCCTTCGGCGTTGTTCTTTTCGAGCTTGCTTGCTTCGCTTCTGCGCCACCGGTTTGACGGCGGTCTCGGTGGCCGGGGCTACGTCGCGTTGCTGACAGGACCAGAGGTAGTCGTCGAGTGTCCCAGCGTAGCTCTCGACGCCGCCGTCGTGAACGACCCAGATCTTGGTCGCGAGCCGGCGAATGAACGCCCGGTTGTGGCTGACGAAGAGAAGCGTCCCATCGTACGTGCCGAGCGCGTCCGTGAGCGCCTCGGTGGTCTGAAGGTCGAGATGGTTGGTCGGCTCGTCCATCAGCAGAACGTTGCCAGGGTTGACGAGGATCTTGGCGAGCGCGACACGGGCGCGTTCACCGCCGGAAAGAACCGAGACGCGTTTGTCGATCGCCAGCTCGCCGAAGAGCAGGGCGCCGAGCACCGCTCGAACACGTTGCACGCTGGTGCCGTCGCTCGCGTACGATGCCTCTTGAAGCACCGTCCGGTCGAGGTTCAACGCCTCGGCATGATGCTGTGCGAAGTAGCGAACGTTCGACTGGCCGGGCAGGTGAATCCGGCCGTCGGAGGCCTCGATTTCGCCCGCGAGGATCTTCAGCAGTGTGGTCTTCCCCGCCCCATTCGGTCCCACGATTGCGATGCGATCGCCACGCTCAACCGCGAGAGACACCCGATCGAGAACGAGGTTGTCGCCGTAGGACTTGCAAAGATCGTCCACCCGCATCGGAACGCGCGCGCCCCGCTCGGTGGCCGGGAAGAAGAACCGTGCTTCTCGCGCGGAACGGTGCAGCTCGACCGTGTCCATCTTCTCGAGCTTTCGGACACGACTTTGCACCTGCGCGGCCTTGCTTGCCTTCGCTCGGAAGCGGCGGACGAACTGTTCGAGGTGGGCCTTCTCGCGTTCGAGGTTCTTGGCCCGGTTCTCGAGGACTTGACGCTCTTCATCCCGCTGTTCGAGATAGTGTTCGTAGTTGCCGCGAAACGTCCGCACGCCTTCGGGCTCGAAGCTCATGACACGGTTGACCTGCTCGTTTAGAAACTCCCTGTCGTGCGAGACCAAGAAGAGGGCCTGATCGTAGGAGCTTAGAAATTTGGAAAACCAGGCGACCGAAGGCATGTCGAGGTGGTTCGTGGGCTCGTCTAGCAGCAGCAGCCCGGGCTTCTGAAAAAGCAGAGACGCTAGGACCGCTCGCATCTTCCAACCTCCGCTCAGCTCGGAGAGCGGTCGCGAGTGGTCGGCCTGGGTGAAGCCGAGACCGTGCAGAATCCGCTTCGCCTCGTGCTCGGAATACCTCGCGTCGAGTGCGGCGATCCGCTCGTGAAGCTCGGCCACCTGGCTTGCCACCGAGACCAGCTCGTCATGAGCTTCCCCTTCAGCGTTCTCGAGCTCGGCCAGTCGCTTTTCCTGCACCTCGAGCTCCCGGCGAAGCTCCGGCCGACCGGGAACGCTGTCGTAGACGAAGATCAGCACGGCCTTGTTGGGAAACGAGGTGATCTCTTGCGGTAGAAACCCAATCTGCGCTCCCGGAGTGAGCTTCAACGAGCCGCCGTCGGCATCGACCGACCCCGCTAGCAAGCGCAGCAGGCTCGACTTGCCCGAACCGTTCGGTCCGACCAGCCCGATGTGATCGCCCTGATGCACCTGGAACGAGAGCTTCTCGAAAAGCGTCTCTCCCCCAAGTGCCAGTGACAGGTCGTGAGCGGATGCCAGTGTGGTCAAGCGAGCTCCGAGCGAATCTTGATTTCGTTTAGCAGGGTACGGTGCACCGGGCAGCGTGCTGAGATCGCGAGTAGTCGCTCGCGCTGCTTTTCGCTCAGCTCACCTTCGAGCTCGAGCTTCTTTTCGATCAGGTCGATCATCCCGGTGTCTTTCTCGCAGTCCTCGCAATCCGTAGCGTGGACCCGATCGTGGCGGAGGGTGACCCGGACTCCTTCGAGAGGCCACTCCTTGCGGCCGGCGTAAAGCTTCAACGTCATCGAGGTGCAAGCGCCGAGGCCCGCGAGCAGGAGCTCATACGGACTCGGGCCGAGATTCGTTCCGCCCTGATCGAGCGGCTCGTCCGAGGCGAACACCAGGTTTCTCGCCTGAATTCGCTGCAAGAACCCCGTCGTCTTGCCCTCGACCACGACCAGGCCTTCGGGAGCGTCTTCCGGGATTTCCGGTGCCTGCTGCTCGGGCAGGTAGCGGCCCGCCCATGAGGCGAGGACCTGGGCCACATACTTCGCGTCACTCCCCCGCCCGAGCAAATGGTCGGCGCCATCCAAGGAGATGAAGCTCTTTGGGTGTCGCGCCGCCTGGAAAATGAGGCGTGCATCGTCAATCCCGACGACTTGGTCCTGCGGCGAGTGAAACACGAGGAGGGCCTTTCGGAGCGAGCCAATCCGCTCGGCGCTGACCTTCTCGGCGTCGAACGGCGAACCGATGGTGGCGATCCCGACGACCTCCGGAATCTCGGCCGCGGCCGCGAGCGCAGCCGTGCCCCCGCGACTGTGTCCGACGAGGAGCGCCGGTGCGCGACCTGCGTTCCGAAGCGCGTCGGCCGCCGAAACGATGTCGTCCACGTCGCCGGAGAAGGCTGCCCCGTCGAAGGTTCCATCGCTTTCCCCGAGGCCGGTGAAGTCGAAGCGAAGTGTTGCGATTCCTTGCTCGGCCAGCGCGGCGCTGACCCACCGAGCGGCTCGGCTGTCTTTGGAGCAGGTGAAGCAGTGCACGAAGACAGCCCAGGCCACGGGCTCCACGGCCGGAAGGTGAATCCGTCCGGACAAGCGTTGGCCCCGCTTGCCCGTAAACTCGAATCGTTCGACGTCGTCTGCCATTGCGCCTCCAGAATGGATGCTCAATGTACAACGTTGGACGCCGGATGTTAGCCGGCTGCCGGCTACTCAGCGGCTTCGAGGTACTCGGCGAACTCCGGCTCGTCGTAGCCGAACTCCTCGAACACGTCTCGGAGCTCTCTCGAAACCTCTTCGCGGCTGATGCCGAAGAAGTCGAGCTCGACGTTTCGCGGGCTCTCGTAGATCCGCTGCGCCCGCACAGCCTCATCCAGCTTGGCCTCGAAGGCCTCGCTCACGGGCATACCGAGCCTGCCGTACAGAGCGAGAATCGTCTTCTTGGGGTCCTGAATCAGGTCCTCGTAGCGAATCGCGATGAACTGGTCTTCGGGAATCTCTTTGCGGCACTCGAGCGCGTACCGGTAGTAGTCGTAGCCGAGGCGCTTCAGCGCCTGTATCTCTTCGCCGTCCGGCCGAATGCTCGGGGAGTGCGCCTTCCAGGCTTGGTAGAACATATTCAAGAAAGACGGCAGGCAGTCGTGCGGGTCGCGCACCAAGTAGACGAAGGCCGCGTCCGGGAACTTCTCGTAGACAGAGCGGACTCGCGTCGAGAAAAAGACATTCTTATTTAGGAAGCGCTTGCCGCCCGCTTCGAACACGTGACGCTTGATCGTGTTCTCGTACGAGTCCATGAACGCGCGCCGCTCGTCGTCGGGTTGGCGATCGATCCAGGTCTGGCTCGGCAGGTCTTCCATGAAGGGAAAGAGTAGGCCGGTCGTCGGGGATTCGAGGCTCCAGAGCAGCGTGCACACGTCTTCTTCGGCCTGGTCCAGGCTGATGTGGTGGACGTCCTGCCAGCGGCTCTCGAGGGGTGCGTTGAAGAAGTCGTACGCCCGGTTGAGGACAGAGCCGACACGCGTCTGCGCAAGACCCATGAGTCTCTTGAACGTCTTGGTCGCAGTCACCGCCGGGAAAATCGTCTGGTAGAGCTTCACCGTCGTGAACACCTCGTCGTCCATGCTGATCAGGCGGTGGGCGAGGGTGGTTCCGCTTCGGGGGTTGGCGAAGACGAACACCGGGCGTTCCACCTTCTGGTCCCGGTATTCGGGGCAGACGAGCTCGTCGAGGGCCCGAAACGTGGCGGCGGTTTGCCGAAGCCCCAGGTAAATGGGGGCGATCCAGGCGGTCGTGATCAATCGGCCGACGGTCGGCTTTTTGAAGAGGACGTTTCTGATCTCTCGGAGACCCCGTTTGTTGACGTACATGCTCGTTCCCTTGCGGCTAGGTCAGTCGCTTACCCGCCTTCAACATAGGACCGGAGCGAGAAAACGCGGAAAAAACCGGGCCAAAGGCGCTCTCGCCCCTCCGAACGGTCCACGCTTCCAGGTGAACGGGGTTCTACTCGTCCGTCACGCAGCCTTCGGAGGCTGACTTCACGTTTTTGATGTACTTGTAAAGAGTTCCGCGCTTGGCCTTGAGCTCGGGGGCCTGCCATGCGGCCTTTCGCTCGGCGAGCTCGGCTTCGCTGACCTCGAGATCGATGGACCGCTGCTCCGCGTCGAGGGCGATCATGTCGCCGTCTCGGACCAAGGCGATCGGCCCGCCTTCCTGGGCCTCCGGCGTGATGTGCCCGATGATGAAGCCGTGCGAGCCCCCAGAGAACCGTCCGTCGGTGATCAGCGCGACGTCCTGACCGAGGCCCGCGCCCATGATGACCGAGGTCGGTGAGAGCATCTCGGGCATCCCCGGACCGCCCTTCGGCCCCTCGTAACGAATGACGACGACGTTGCCCTTGATGATTTCGTTCCGCTCCATCGCGGCCAGCATGTCCTCTTCGCAGTCGAACACTTTGGCGTGTCCCCTGAACTGAAGACCTTCCTTCCCGGTGATCTTTGCGACCGATCCATCCGGCGCGAGACTTCCACGAAGGATCGTCAGGTGCCCCGTCTCTTTGATCGGCGCATCCCAGGAACGGATCACGTCCTGACCTTCCTGTAGGTCGGGAAGCTCGGCGAGGTTCTCGGCGAGGGTTTTTCCCGTGACGGTGAGGCAGTCGCCGTGAATCGCTCCACGTTCGAGCAGGTAGCGCAGCACTGCAGGTGTGCCGCCCACTTTGTGCAGGTCTTCCATCACGTACTTGCCGCTTGGCTTCAGGTCTGCGAGGAGCGGCACGCGATCGCTGATCGTTTGGAAGTCGTCAATCGTCAGCGGAACGTCGACCGCGCGTGCCATCGCCACCAAGTGCAGAACCGCATTGGTAGAACCACCGAGCGCCATGATCGTCACGATGGCGTTCTCGAACGCCTCGCGTGTCATGATGTCGCGCGGCTTGATGTCCTTCTCCATGAGGAGCTTGATCGCCTCGCCTGCGCGCAGGCATTCCTCCTGTTTTGCGGGGTCTTCTGCGGGTGTCGAAGAGCTGTAGGGCAATGACATGCCCAGCGCCTCGATAGCCGAGGCCATGGTATTGGCCGTGTACATTCCGCCGCAAGCGCCGGCCCCCGGGCAGGCGTTCTCGATGATATCGAGTCGCTTGCTCTCGTCGATGGAGTTCGCCAGGAGCTCACCATACGATTGAAACGCGGACACGATATCGAGCTTCTCACCTTCGCTGCCATGTCCTGCGCGAATCGTGCCGCCGTAAATCATCAGCGCGGGCCTGTTGAGGCGGCCGATCGCGATCATGCATCCCGGCATGTTCTTGTCGCATCCAGGAATCGAGATGTTTGCGTCGTACCATTGCGCCGCCATGACCGTTTCGATCGAGTCGGCGATCAAGTCACGGGACTGTAACGAGTAGCTCATCCCGTCCGTACCCATCGAGATGCCGTCGGACACGCCGATGGTGTTGAACCGCATTCCGATGAGGCCGGCGTCCACGACGCCGCGCTTCACGACAGCGGCCAGGTCGTTGAGGTGCATGTTGCAGCTATTGCCCTCGTACCAAACCGCCGAGATGCCGACTTCGGCCTTGTCCAGGTCAGCTCGGCTGAGGCCGGTCGCGTGCAGCATCGCTTGCGACGCGCCCTGGGAGGGTTGTTGGGTGATGCGGCTGCTGTACTTGTTGAGTTTTCTGCTCATGAGGGCTGCGGAGTCTAGCACCGGCTAGGGCGGCCACCGCCAGGCCAGCCTTTGACTTGACCGGCTTCCACCTCGGTCCTACGTCTGTTCAAGAAAATTTGAACAAACCGAGT
>JBLYYU010000292.1:0-5722 GCA_048550275.1 Polyangiales bacterium | reverse complement strand
CGGATGGAAAGGCGCCCTCTTCAGCGTCGTCGCCGGCTCCCTGCAAGGGCTGATCTTCACGGCCTTTGCGCTCGTCACGGGGCGAAAGCTCACGCCCGACATCGAGGAGCGAGTCATCGACGGTGAAATTATCGAGGCCCCCGAGCAGCCCGAAACGAGCCGTGTCGGACAACTCAAGCTCCCGTTTGGGCCGTTTCTCGCGCTCGGCGCGCTAGAGTACTTGCTCGCGGGAGACGCGATCGTGTCCTGGTACGTCGGCCTTTTGCGATGAACGCTTAGCGCCGGTAGCCACCGCCGCCGCCACCACCGCCGCCACCGCCCTGACGCTCACGCGCGAGGTCGACGCGGATGGTGCGACCGCCAAGGCTGGCGCCGTCCATCTGGTCACGAGCTGCCGAAGCGGACTCTTCCGTAGTGAACGTCACGAAGCCGAAGCCCCGCGAGCGGCCAGTCTCTCGATCGGTCACGACCTTGGCGTCGGTCACCTCGCCGAACGGTGCGAATGCGTCTTGAAGGTCTTCGGTGGTCGTGGCCCAGGCGAGGCCTCCGCAGAACAGTCTCTTACTCATGGTCAACTCTTTCACTGTGCAACCGACGCGGCGCCATGCCGCGGCGGTGCTTCAATTCGTCGAACCCGGCTTACCGGATGCGCTCGATTGTACAGCTTGGAATCGATCCCACAAGGCCGGTGTGGACTCCTCACCCAAACGGGCCTTGTAGTCGTCGTCTTTCGCGCGACCTTGAAGCTTCGCGATCTCACCGATGAGCTTGTCCCGAGAACCGACCTTCGTGCTGATCGCTTCCAAGACCTGCTCGAGATGGAGCAACTTCTTGTTGGACACGTGCTCGAGGCCCTTTTCCTGGTTCAGGCGGTCGACCCAGAGGTCTTTGCCGGCGGCCTTTTTCACCGCAGCAACCAGCTTCTCTTTGGCCTTCTTCGGGTCATCGCCGAAGCGCTCTTTCACAATCGACAGAGGGGACTTGCTCATCACGTGCACCTTAGGCCCGAAACCCTGAGTTTTTGCGGGTCGGGGAGCCCCGGAGTAGCACGGGGGACACCGCACGCAAGCGGACCCGGAGGCTCCACGGGACGGCCTGGACATTATTAACAACAGTGTTATTAACAGCAGTGTGAATAATTCAAAGCTCGCACGGATTCAGGCGGTATCGGGACTGCTGTTCTCGCTCTTCGCCCTGGTCCACCTAAGCAACACCGCCCTCGCCGTCCTCGGGCCCGACGTCTACGACGCCTTCCAGAGATCGGTTCGACGGGTCTACCAGTGGCCGGCGCTCGAGCTGGCACTCGTCGTCACGCTCGTTGTCCACATCGTGTCGGGCGTCCTGCGCATGCGCGGGCGGCGCGGGTCCAAGGCCAAGCCGCCGCTTCGACTCGGCGTTCGGGCGCCTCAGGCGATTCGCCGCGGGCCGGGCTTCTGGGTTCCCATCGGCACAGGGGTCACCGTGATCGTTTTAGCGCTCCTCGGTTTTGGGGGCGTGCTCTACGAAATCGCCGACCCGTTCGACAACGACTTCGCGCGCGCGTACGAAGCAGCCGCCGCGTACTTCAGCGGCGGCGAGTAGTCGTGGGGCGACCAAGAGACGCGAACCCCGAGCAAACACGGGCGACGATCCTCGACGCTGCGGAAGACGAGTTCGCCGAGCACGGGTTTCACGGCACACGCATGGTGGCGATTGCGAAGCGCGCTGGCGTCACGCACGGGCTGCTTCACTACTACTTCGACTCGAAGGAGCGCCTATACGAGGAAACGGTCGGGAGGCTATTCGCGCGACACCTGCGGCTCTTCGAAAAGCTGGGCGCCAAGGGCCGGGGGATGTCGGCCCGGGATGCCGTCCTTCAGAGCTTCGATCTGTTTTGGGAACACCCGAATCAGGTGCGGATCATGCTCTGGGAGATGGCATCGGGCGACGATCGGGTCGAACACGCGATGAAAAGCTTCTACGACGGGCTGGCCGGAGCGCTCGCGGGCCTTCCTGACGCCAAGGCCCAGCGGAAGCCGGGGCTCGACCCGCGCGATGTATACGTGTCGATACTTGGCGCCCTTGTGGTCTACTTCTTTCGTGATCCGGTGATCAAGAGGCTCTTCGGGGAGAAGCGGTTCACGGCCGCGGACCGGGAGCGGCGGCGCGCGCACATGGGCGCCCTACTCGACCTTTTGCTCTGAGCGAAAGTCCGGTGGATCCGCCCGGGCCGGCGAAGTAGAGTCAGCCCGCTCATGGGCGCCGAATTCGTTCACCTACACGTTCACAGCGAGTTCTCGATGTTGGACGGGGCCATCCGGATTCCGCAGCTCGTCGAGAGTGTCGGCAAGATGGGCATGCCCGCCGTCGCGCTCACCGACAACGGAAATATGTTTGGCGCCGTGCAGCTCGTGCGGGCTTGCCAAGGCACGGACGTGAAACCGATCCTCGGCTGCGAGGTGAGCTTCACCGGCGGCGACCGGCGCGACGACACGAACAAGGAGCTTCATCACCTCCTGCTCCTCGCCAGCTCGCAGGAGGGGTACCAGAACCTGGTGCGCCTGGTCAGCAGGGGCTGGGTCGATGGGATGGCGGTCTACGATCAGCCGCGGATCGACTTCGAGGCCTTGCGGGCGCACAGCAAAGGGGTTGTCGGCCTGAGCGCCTGCATGGGCGGCTACGTCGCGCAGGAGATTCTCAACAAGGGGCCGGAGGTGGGGCGCGAGGCGATCGCCAAGCTCCGCGACTCGTTCGACCCGGGCTACTTCTTCGTCGAAATGCAGGACCATGGCTTCCCGGAGAATCGGCCGCTGAACGAGATCCTCGGGCGGCTCGCCAAGGAGCTCGAGCTTCCCTTGGTCGGCACGAACGACTGCCACTACCTCGAACGCCAGTCGGCGCACGCGCAGCTCGTGCTTCAGTGTATCGGCGCCGGGCGAAGCGTCCGAGAGATGGAGGCGGTGCATCACCACTCTTCGGAGCTCTATCTCAAGACGCCCGAGCAGATGGTCGATCTCTTCGCGCATGTTCCGGAAGCCGCAAAGAACACGCTCTTGATCGCGGAGATGTGCGCCGGCCGGGCCACGCCGCTCGCAGATCCGAAGCTGCCACGATTCACTGTGCCAGGAGGCGCGAGCGAAGAAGATTACCTGCGCGCCTTGTCGGTCGCAGGGCTCGGCCGCCGCATGGTCGAGATGCGGGAACGGGGCGAGACGTTGGAAGAGAGCCCGGACCACAGCCGGCTCGAGCTCGAGCTCGGCGTGATTCGAAACATGGGCTTCGCCGGGTACTTCCTGATAGTTCAGGACTTCATCAACTGGGCGAAGGACGACGGGGTGCCGGTGGGGCCCGGCCGAGGATCGGGCGCGGGGTCCTTGGTAGCCTGGTCGCTTCGAATCACGGACCTGAACCCAATCACGCACGGGCTGCTGTTCGAACGGTTCCTGAACCCGGAGCGCGTGTCGATGCCGGACTTCGACATCGACTTCTGCATGGACCAGCGCGATCGCGTCATTCAGTACGTGCGCGACAAGTACGGGCAGGAGAGCGTCGGACAGATCGCGACGTTCCATCAGCTCAAGAGCCGGAGCGTCGTGCGGGATGTCGGGCGCGTGATGGGGATGACGCCGGGCGAGGCGGGATTGATCGCCACCATGATTCCCGAGCCCGTCGGCGGGAAGAGCGTGCCGATCAGCGATGCGCTCGAGCAGGAAGTGCGGCTCAAGACCACGTACGAGCAAGACAGCCAGGCGCACGAGCTGCTCGACACGGCGCAGGCGCTCGAGAACCTGACGCGGCACGCCGGCATGCACGCGGCGGGGGTGGTGATCAGCGAGGGGCCGATCTGGGACCACGTCCCCGTGTTCTGCCCTGAAAAAGACGTCTACGTCACGCAGTACCACAAGGACGACGTCGAAGCGGCCGGCTTGGTGAAGTTCGATTTCCTCGGGCTTCGTACGCTGACGGTGATCGACATCGCGACCAAGCTCATCGACCGGCGACCCGATCGGCAAGATACCCCGTTCCGAATCGACCAGATTCTGATGGACGACGACGCGACGTACGCGCTTCTGCAGTCGGGGGAGACGACGAACGTGTTCCAGCTCGAGTCGAGCGGAATGCAGAGCCTGTTCAAGCAGCTTCGGCCGGACCGTTTCGACGACATCGTGGCCGCGGTGGCGCTCTACCGGCCGGGGCCGATGGGCGCGCAGATGGACAAGGACTTCGTTCATCGCAAACACGGGCGGCAGCAGGTGCAGTACCCGCACCCTTCCCTCGAGGGCATCTTGCAGGAGACGCGCGGAGTCATCGTCTATCAAGAGCAGGTGATGCAGATCGCGCAGGAGATGGCCGGGTACTCGCTGGGCGGCGCGGATCTGCTGCGGCGAGCGATGGGCAAGAAGAAGGCCTCCGAGATGGAGAAGCAGAAGGCCATCTTCATCGACGGCGCGACCGGGCGTGGGCACACGCAGGAAAAGGCCGAAGAGGTCTTCGACTTGATGGCGTACTTCGCGGGGTACGGCTTCAACAAGAGCCACTCGGCGGCGTACGCGCTGATCACGTACCAGACGGCGTACCTCAAATCGCACTACCCCGTCGAGTTCACCTGCGCGACGCTCACGGCGGACAAAGAAAAGATCGACAAGGTCGTCCGGACGGTCGCCGAGGCGCGCTCGATGGGCATCACGGTCTTGCCGCCGGACGTGAACGAATCGGAAATCGAGTTCACCGTCGTCTACAACCCGGACGAAGCGCAGGACGTGGTACGGCTTCGGCACAAGCCGGTTTGCCACAATGGCGAGGTCCACGACCCAATGGGGCCGAAAATTCGGTTTGGGCTCGGGGCGGTCAAGGGCGTGGGCAGCGCAGCGGTCGAGGCGATCCTCGAGGCGCGCCAGGGCGAACCCGAGGAGGAAGGCGGCGAAGCGCACGAGCGGCCCTTCGTCGACCTCTTCGATTTCTGCGCGAGGGTCGACTTGCGGCGCGTGAACAAGAGCGTGATCGAAGCCCTGGTGCAGTGCGGGGCGTTCGACACGGTGCACCAGGCGATCGGCGCTCACCGCTCGCAGTCGTTCGTGGCGATCGAGTCAGCCATCGAGCGCGGCAAGCGCATTCAAGCCGAGCGTTCGAGCGGGCAGGAGAGCCTCTTCGGTCTGATGGGCAACGAGGAAGAGGCGCACGACTTGGAGCACCCGGGCGGAAGCTTTCCGGTGCTCGAGGCATGGGATTCGCGGGACCAACTCTCGCGCGAGAAGAGCACGCTCGGCTTCTACGTGTCGGGTCACCCGCTAGACCGGTACCGGAGCGAGCTTCTGCGCTTCTGCGATGCGACGACCGAGACGGCAGCACAGCTCTCGAACCACCGGCAGATCACCGTGGGCGGCACGGTCGAAGGTTACCGGGAGCGGCGCACGAAGATGGGCCACACGATGGCGTTCTTTCACATCGAAGATTCGCTCGGACGCATCGAGGTCATCGTTCGACCGAAGCCACTCGAAAAGGAGGGCATTCGCGAGGCGCTGCAATCGGGCGAACCGATTTTGTTGGGCGGTCGCGTGAAGCACGAGCAGGATCGAAACGACGAGAGCGCGGCGCCCGAGGCGAAAATTCTGCTCGAAGACGCGACGCTGTTGAGCGACGCGCTTCAGGAGCGCACCAAAGCGATCACGGTGCACCTGGCGGTCGAGACGATCGACCGGAGCAAGCTCGACTCGCTTCGTTCGATGCTCGAACGGTACCCAGG
>JBLYYU010000291.1:0-3517 GCA_048550275.1 Polyangiales bacterium | reverse complement strand
GCGTCGTCGTTGGCGGCCTCGCCCGTGCAGATGCTGAGCGTCGAAGGCTGAACGGGATCGGTCGCCGGGTTTTCCCACCAACCGAACAGAACCTCACCTGACTCGTCAGCGGTGTAATCGGCCGTGGCGGACTCGAGCGGGATGTAGAGTGAGCCCGTGACACAGAAGCCGTTGGCCTCGCACTGCTCGTTCTTGCCAAGCTGGTCGCAGGTGCAACCTGCCCCGAGCGCGCAGCAGTCGGAGCTGGTCGGTATGTCGACGAGAAGTCGGCGAACCGGATCGCAATAGTTTCCGTCGAACAGCGGAGTGCAGTCGCTGTTACCCGCGCTGGGGTCGGTCGGGTTCAGGTCATTGGCCGGGTCGCACTTCCCATTGACCGGAAGCTCTGTGCAGAAGTTGGTTGGCCCAGGGACGAGCGCACTCTCGTCGAAGCCGAGTGTGACTTCGGGACCCGCCGCTCCGGAACGCACCGCGACCGTCGTCGCCGCGGCTTCGAGAAAGACCTCCCTCACGCCGCCGGGGACCACGCTCTGCGCGATGTCGTAGAATGGCTCGGGGAATACAGCGGTCCCGCCGAACGTGGCGGAAAAGGTCAGCCCTCCAAAGATAGGCCGGCTGATGTCGACCGACAGCTCATAGGGCAAGTCCGCGAGGATGTTGGCTACCGAGTTGGTGCAGCCAACGCTCACGCGTTGCGTCTTGCTGCAGGGGACGCAGGTCTCCTCTGGCGGGCAGCTCTCGGGACAGACCACGTCGATCTCGGTGACCACCTTGGGGTGCGCGGCGTGGACAGTTCCTGCCGGATCCTGCGGGCAGGCATCACCGGCCTCGTCGGTGGCGGAGAGCATCACGTCCTCGCTGGGCTCCACGTTCGCAAAAACGACGCCCGGATAACCTCCAGCGATGAGCTCGTTTCCGAGCATGCCGACGTCGTCTTCGTCGTAGACCACCGAGTACCCGTAGCCCACGCCGAGGTCGGCTGATTCGCCGCCGTCTGCGTACCTTCCGCCGAAATCCACCAAGACGACCCCTTTGGAGGCATCGAGCGGCAAGCCGACATCTTCGACGATTCCCTCGACCTCTTCATCCTCGAGCACCTCCAACGCGTATCTGTTCGAACCGGTCGCGGTGACATCGGTGACCGTCCGCAGGCCCCAGTACCCTGGAGCGGTCGCGTAGATCGCTCCAGGACCCAAAGGCGCTTCGATCCAAAAGTCGCCGTTTCTATCGCTCGTCGCGGTCGTCGCAGCGCCCGCGACCGATACGGTCGCCCCGTCGACCGGCTCCATGAGGCCGGTTTCGACGTTGTACCAGAACACTTCGCCGCCGATGGTTGCAGTCGTCGCCGGTGCGCCGCTGCCCCCAGCTCCGCCAGCGCCGCCGCTGCGCTCCATGACGAGCATCGCCCCTGGCTGGGCGCCAGTCGCCACATCTTCGGTGTCCAGCTTCGACAGAGCGCCATTTGGCTCGACTCGGTAACTCGAGATCGTGTCGAAGCCCGCGTTGGTGATGTACGCGAACCCACCGCTGGGATCGACCGCGACATCTGCGGGGTAGCTCGATTCACCGGCGCCGGTCACCGGAGGGTTCAGGCTGCTCAGCGTCCCGTCCGTCGCAATCTGATGATGGCTTGCGGCGTCACTGAGAACGTATCCGACGTACACGGCACGTCCCAGCGGGTCGACGGTAACGGAATGCGGCAGTCCGGAATCTAGATCAACCCTCGCGGGGCTGAGTGCGCTCAGTGTCCCGTCACCGTTGATGCTGTACTGCGACAGGTCGTCGCTGCGGTCGTTGGCCACGTACACGAAGCGCCCCGACGGGTCCGCGGCAATGGCGATCGGGATTTCGCCAGCTTCGACAGTGCTCGGAGAGAGGGGCTCGAGCGCCCCATCCGATCCGATCCCGTATTGAGACACCACATTGCCGTACCGGCTTGCGACATAGACGAAACTCCCAGTGGGTTCGACGGCGATCGAAATCGCGCCGCTCGGTGCGTCTACCGTTCTCGGCGTCAGCCCCTCGAGCGTCCCGTCTTCACCGATGCTGTACTGCGAGATGGTGTCGTCGAAGTCGTTCGCGACGTAGGCGAATTTTCCCGAGGGTTCGATAGCGATGGAATACGGCCACACTCCCGAGGCTGCTCTCGGTGGGCTCATCACGCTGAGCGTCCCGTCTTCGCCGACTCGGTACTGGGACACGTTCGCGTCGTCCGAGTTCGTCACGTAGAGGAACCGCCCACTCGGATGGGCCGCGATCGAAATGGGGGTGTTCCCGGTCTCGATCGTGGGCGGGACGAGCGGTTCGAGGGCACCATCCATGCCGACCCGGAATTGGGACACCGTCATGTCGTCGATGTTGACGACATAGGCGAACTGAGGGGCTGGTCCGCCGTTGCCGCCGTCGCCGCCATCGCCGCCACTGCCGGCACCACCTCCGGCGCCGCCGTCGTCACACCCCGCGACGAGTAGGGCGAGTGAGAAAGCCCAGCCAAGCGCGTATCGAAAGAGTCGAAGGTATTGCATTCCGAGACCATACAATCTGGCGCCGGACTACTTATTGTTTTCTCAGTGAATTAAGATGAAGACCACCGAACGGGTCTTCCTTCTTGGGTCGGTATTTCTCGCGATTGCGTCTCACACCGACACGGGTGTACCGTCGCTCTTGATGATGGAACGGAGCGCCCGGTATCTGACATTGCTCGTGGCCGCGGTCCTTTGGTCCGCGCTCCTTCAGGCCCAAGACTGCTCGCGCCCGACTGGGGATACGACCCTTTCGCTTCTCGAGCTGGAAGTCGGGGGGCAAGACCAGGTCTTGGGGTTCGCGTCGAGTGATCGCTCGTACGACGTCTGGACAGCAGGCGGTCCCACCACCACCGCCGTGTTACGCGCGCAACCGACCGACCTCACCGCAGAAGTCGTTTGGTTCTTGGGCGCGCAAAGCGGAACGCTAGGTGCCGGTGGCGGGGAGGTCACGCTCGATCTTCCCGACGGCTCGAGTTTCGTCAATGTCTCGGTACGCCCGACCGGTGGCGCGGTCGCACTGTACAACGTGCGCGTCAATCCCGCGTGCGACGCGCAGGGAGGTTGCGACGACGGGAACGAGTGCACCATCGACACGGCGTGCGATTCCGGAACCGGGCTGTGTCCACCGCCGACACCGGTGCCGGCACAAACCGCCTGTGATCTCGGGTCCGTCGAGGACAAGCTCTGCGACGGCGCAGGAGAATGCGCGCCGGCGGGAAGCCAACAGTGGGGTGTCCCCAGGTCGCTCGAGGCGAACGCAGGCGACGCGCGATATCCTCGGGTTGCCGTCGACGCCGTGGGCAATGCAATCGCGGTTTGGCAACAACCGAGCCTCGGCCCCCTCGGCCCTCGGAGCATCTGGGCCAGCAGTTTCGCACCAGCATCAGGGTGGAGCCCAGCCGAGCTCCTCGAGAATGACGATGGCCTCGCCGAGTCGCCACAAGTGGCGATGGACGCGTCCGGAAACGCAATCGCCATTTGGCAACAGTCAG
>JBLYYU010000290.1:0-19359 GCA_048550275.1 Polyangiales bacterium | reverse complement strand
GCCCAGTGCCACCGGCCTATCCGGCACCCCCGCCACAAGCCAAGTGCGCGAGCCCGAAGGGCGAAGCTCGGCGCGAACGCGCCGGCAAGGCCATGCGAAGCAATTGCCGCGCAGGGAGGACTACGGGTGGGGGTAGGCGCTCGTGTGGGGGTGGTGGGGCGGGACAAACAGGCGCCAAAGGCGTCCGAGCGGGCGGCGCAACTAAGACGGACCACGCCCCGCTTCCTGCAACCACCCCCCACCACACCCGCAGCAGCCAGCTCCCCGCCTCACAAAGCCCGCCTGACCACCCTCAGAGCAACATACTCACCGGCGACTCCACGATCTTCTTGAACGCTGCCATGAACCTCGCACCCGTGGCGCCGTCGATGATTCGGTGATCGCAGCTCATGGTGAAACGCATCCTGCGGCCTGGAACGATCGCGCCATCTTCGACGACAGGCTCGTTGCGAATCGTGCCTACGGCGAGAATCGCGCCCTCGGGTGGGTTGATCACCGCGGAGAACTCTTCGATTCCAAACATGCCGAGATTCGAGATCGAAAAGGTGCCGTTGCTCATCTCTTCGGGTTGCAGCTTCTTGTCGCGGGCGCGCTCGGCGAGCTCACGCACTTCCTCGTTGATTTGAGCAATCCCTTTTCGGTCGGCGTCTCGCAAGACCGGCGTCATCAGACCGTCATCGATGGCGACTGCGATCGAGATGTCCACGACCTGGTGGTAGTGAATCTCCTTTCCCATCCACGACGCGTTGACCTCGGGGACACGGCGCAGCGCAACCGCCGCGGCCTTGATGATCAAATCGTTCAGCGAGACCTTTCTGCCCTCGGCTTCGAGCTCCATATTCATCGTCTTGCGCGCCTCGGCGAGTGGGGCGATGTCGGTGTCGATGGTGAGGTAGTAGTGCGGAACGGTCTGCTTCGACTCGGTGAGCCGCCGCGCGATGGTCCGCCGCATGCTGCTCGCTTTCACGACCTGGGGAGGAAGACGCCCTCCGAAAGACGCGATCGCCCCCGCAGCCGGTCCGGCGTAGGACTCGATGTCACGCTTGACGATCCGCCCGTGAGGCCCAGTCCCCGTCACGGACAGAAGATCGATGCCCCGCTCTCGGGCTAGCCGCCGAACGAGGGGAGAAGAAAGCACACGCCCAGAACCAGCGGACGACGACACTGACGCCGACTCTGGCGCTAACGCCGACTCTGGCGCTGACTCTGGCGCTGACGCCGACTCTGGCGCCGGCGCCGACTCTGGCGCTGACTCCGCCGCAGGTGCCGCCGCTACCTGGGCGAGAAGGTCCTCGACGTCCTCCCCGGCTTTCCCAATGATCGCCACCGGCACATCGGGCTCCAGGGTCTCGCCTTCGGCGACGAGGATCTTCAGCAGAACACCCTTGTCGAAGGACCGAAACTCCATCGTTGCCTTGTCTGTTTCGACTTCTGCGAGGAGGTCGTCGACTTCGACGCTGTCGCCCTCCTTCTTGACCCAGGCGACGAGGGTGCCCTCTTCCATCGTTGGTGAGAGCTTTGGAAGTCCGATGATCTTGGCCATTGCTCAGCTCATGTAGGCGACGCGCTTGACTGCGTCGACGACCCGTTCCTCGGTCGGGAGAACCTTGTCCTCCAGGTTCAATGCATAGGGCATCGGGACGTCGAGCCCGGCGACGCGCTCTACTGGAGCGTCGAGGTAGTCGAAGGCTTCGCGTTGAACTCGATCGACGATTTCGGCGCCCGGCCCACCGTACGGCCAGTGTTCGTGCACGACGACGCAGCGGTTGGTCTTCTTGATGCTCTCCACCATTAGACTGGTATCGAGGGGGCGAAGGGTGCGCGGGTCGATGACCTCGCATTCGATTCCTTCGGCGGCGAGCTTCTCGGCAGCGGCGAGCGCCGTGTAGTAGGGGCGGCCCCAAGTCACGATGGTGCAATCCGAGCCGGCCCGCGCCAAGCGACTTTGGCCGATGGGAATCAGCTCTTCGACACCCTCGTCTGGCACCTCGCCTTTTACGCCGTACAAAGTCTCGCCCTCGAGAAACACCACCGGGTTGTTGCTGCGGATCGCCGACTTGAGGAGCCCCTTGGCGTCCCGGGGCGTGCTCGGCTGGATGACATAGAGCCCTGGAATGTTGGTGTAGAACGGTGCGCAGCTGTGACTGTGCTGTGAGGCGACCTGCTTGGCGGCTCCGTTGGGTCCGCGAAACACGATCGGCACTTGAATCGCGCCGGCGCTCATCTGGTAGACCTTGGCGGCGTTGCTGATGATCTGGTCGAAGGCGACGAACGAGAAGTTCCAGGTCATGAACTCGATGATCGGCCGAAGCCCCGCCATCGCCGCCCCAATGCCGACGCCGGCAAAACCAGCCTCTGCAATCGGCGTATCGACCACGCGCCGTTCGCCGAACTTCTCGAGCAGGCCCTCGGAAACCTTGTAGGCGCCCTGATAGTGGCCGACCTCTTCGCCCATCAAGAAAATTCGCTCGTCGCGCTCCATCTCCTCGAACATCGCTTCGCGGAGCGCGTCCCGGTAGCGTAGCTCTCTCACGATTCGCCCTCCGGCGCCATCACGGCACTCATCATGAGGTCCTCGCGAGCGGGCGGGGACTCGTCGGCGAATTGAACCGCAGCATCGATTTCTTCGTCCACTTCCAAGTCGATGTCATCGAGGGCGTTCTCTTCGACCCCGAGTCCCAGGAGCCGCTCGCGGACCACCCTGATCGGATCTTGCTCCTTGCGCTCCTCGAGCTCGGTCCGGGTACGATACTTCGCCGGGTCACTCATCGAATGGCCGCGAAAACGATAGGTGAGCACTTCGATGAAGGTCGGCCCGCCGCCGGTTCGCGCACGATCCACGGCCTCGCCGATTCGCTCCTGAACCAGTTCTACGTCGTGACCATCGAAGCGGTCACCGGCCATCCCGTATCCTTTGGCTTTAATCGAAAGGTCTTTTAGCGGACTGGTTCGCTCGAGTGGTGTGCCCATCGCGTACTGGTTGTTCTCGCAAACGAAGACGACGGGGAGCTTCCAAAGCCCAGCAAGGCTCATCGCCTCGTGAAAGCCACCGATGTTGGTCGAACCGTCGCCGAAGAAGCAGATCGTCACGCGATCCTCCCCCGCGTATTTCGATTTGAATGCTGTACCTGCGGCCAACGCCAAATGACCGCCAACGATTGCCCAGCCACCGAGAAACCCACGCTCGACGTCGAAGAAGTGCATCGAGCCCCCGAGCCCCCGAGAGCAGCCAGTGTCCTTGCCAAAGAGCTCCGCCATGCCTTCATTTGCGGACATTCCGCGAGCGAGCGCGATGCCATGGTCGCGATAAGTCTGGAAAATGTAGTCGCGCTCTTCGAGCACCTCGGTGGCCGCCACGGCGATGGCCTCCTGCCCGATGTACAAATGAAGGAAGCCGCCGATCTTGCCCTTGGCGTAGTTCCGCGCCGCCTCTTCTTCGAAGCGCCGGATGACCATCATGGCTCGATATTGTCGGAGAAGGACGTCCTTGTTCGGCAACGGCACCCCCAAGTGCAGATCTTAGTGCAGGCCCGCGCGAGTGTAACCCCGTTGGACCGGCTTCAGAAGAAGTTGCTGTTGCCGCGCGACGTCTGGTGCTCGCGCAGGTATTCGCTCGCGAGGAGGCTCTGTTCAACCCGACGCGAAGCCAGCAATCGTGAGGAGAACGATGGAAATCGAACACGCGCGTCCCATTCAGTGCCCTCTCGTTGCGAGCGACCCAATGCCCGCTGCTTTGCGATTGAGACACACCTACAAATCACCACAGCAGAGCACTGGATTGGCTTATCGCGCCCGGACTGCCTAGGATTTATTGGTGCGGATTCACACCTTGAGGGGGGCGAAGCTCGAGGAATCCGTTCTCGGGGCGTCGAGCTCCCGGGCGCGGCCTGTCATGCGTGTGCTCCAAGAGGGGCTGGGCACGGCTGCGCTTGCGGTTCGGGCGAGCGCGGGCGCGATCTTCATTGGCACGACCGTGGAGTCACTTCGCTGCGTTTCCGCCTTCGGCCCTGACGCGAAGCGTTTGCTCGAGCACGGAACCGTCTTTCACCCGGCGCTTGCAAAGCGCGCACTCGGCCGACGGAAGCCGTTGCTGCTTTCATCTCCCGTCTGGGACCCACAGTTCTCCGCGCGTTCAACCTGCGAGACCCGAGTCGTGCTGCTGGCACCGCTTCACGATGGAAACCAGTCGCTCGGGTTTCTGCAACTCGTGAACCCGAGCGCGCCGGCGCGCTTCACCGAGCACGACAGGAAGGTCGTGACAGGCTTCGCCAGTTACATCACGACGTCGCTGGTTCAAACGTCGTCGCTGCGGCGGCAAGAGGGGCTCGCCGCACACGATCCACTCACAGGCCTTCGCAACGTGCGTGAGCTCAACAGCGAGCTCACGAGGGCGCTGAGCGCTGCGCGACGCGGGGAACGCGACATGGCGATCATGTTCGTCGACGTCGATCACCTTAAACGTGTAAACAGCAAATTCGGACACGCGGCTGGAAGCGAAGCACTGAAACGAACGGCGAGGGCGTTGAGCGAGGCTGCGGCGGGCGTTGGAGACGTGTTTCGTTTTGGTGGCGACGAGTTCATCGTCGTTCAGAAGCGCGCGTCGAAGGAAAGCGCAAGAGCGCTCGCCGATCATTTGCGAAGTCACGTGGCCGCAAGCACTGCAGGCTCGATGCGACCGGGAGCGACACTCCCTGCGATCACCGTTTCTGTCGGGGTCGCCATGCTCGACGGGCTCCGAGATCGTGACAGCCAGTCGGCGAGCGAGCTCCGGGCACGCCTGATGACGGCAGCGGATCGCGCGCTTTTCAGGGCAAAAGCGGCTGGCCGCAATCGAGTCGTCCTAGCGACGGCCCGCGACGACCGTCGCTGAGCGAGGCGCTGCCCAGAAGCTAGGCAACCACGGACAGATACTGCTCGGTGTTCGACTCGATGCGAGCCTTCACCAGGGCCGGGTCTTCTTCTACGAACTGCTCGTCCGGCGTCACCTTGAATAGTGGCTGGCCCTTCGAGACGATCGTCCCGTTCGTGTCGACGAGGATCTTGTCGACGGTTCCGGCAAAGGGAGCGTACACCTTGTTGAACATCTTCATGACTTCAACGATGTAAAGAGGGTCGCCGATCTCGAAATGCTGCCCCTCTTCGATGAAGGACGGCATGCCTGGCGCCTCTTGCGCGTAGTACATGCCGCCGCTGACCGCGACGATCTCGTCGGCCTTGTTGACCGGCGGCGGGACGAGGACCTTCTTCATCTTCGCCTGGTGCTCGCGATCGAAGAGCCGCTCGGGGATGGTGATCGTGAGGTCATCATTGACGCGAAGGTCGAAGAACCCAACCTTGTCACCGATGAGCGGAAGTAGGCTGTAGAGCTCCATGCCGAGCTGGAAGCCCAGATGTGCTTCGCGAACTTCCTTCCACTGATCCTTGTCGAAGCCCTTGGGAGCCTTCTTTGCCTTCAGCGCATCGTCGAGCTCAGGCCAGCTCAGACCGCTGAGGCGCTTCTGGACGGCCTCGTAGAACGCGGCACCATCGCGAAGCACGGTTTGATCCTGCTCCCAAATCCGATGTGCAGCCGGGAGGTCCACAGCGGCGTCCATGTGGAGCAAGAAATACGTGTCCGCGAGCACGAGCAGCGGATTTCGCAGCCAGGTGACACGGCCGTCCGTCACCTCGAAATGAGTCTTGTTCGAGCTCAGCCAAGCCGAAAGCAAGTGCGGCTGGCGCAGAATTCGGCCGAGCGGTCGCCCGAGCAGCGTCTTCTTCAGCACCGACAGGTCCTGGGTCGCCTTGGCGGCGCCGGGGTCGCCCGAAGCCGCTTTCAAGTACTGCCCACAGAGCCGATCGTATGCGTAGTCGGCGTCGATCTCGTTCGCCTCGTTCAACAGCTCGCCGACCAGTGTCAGGTAGGGAACCACGAAACGGGTCGTCGGTTTGGCGTCGACGCCATTGGCGAGGAACCAATGGACGAGTCCGTAGTGGAACTGCAAGTTGGTCTGGAGGTCTGGGCCGCGAAGCACCGTCCGGCGCAGGACTTCGCGAAGATGTTCGTAGCTATCGCGTCGGTCGTCGCCCGTCGTCACTAGGAGCGCGATGTTGCTGTCGTATGCGCCGGCCAGCTTGTAGCGCATGAACAAATCGGTGTCGGGGTTCTTGAAACAGATACCCTGGTCATCCCGGACTTCGCCGTCGATCGGGTCGGACCAGCTCATGATCTCGCCACCGGCGTGCGGTGACAGGGACTGGTCGGTCGCGTTCAATCGTGCCTCGACCGCCGCCGCGTCGCGCTGAATTCGCACAGGCCGCGGAAGCCGCGCCTTGTGCTTGGCGAGTAGGCCCATCGCCTCGACGAGCGAGTGAACATCGAAGAAATCCTCGCTGTCATGAGGGTTGGTGAAGCGAAGCGCGTAGCAAAGCTCGGAGACCCGATGCTCGACCTGGATGCGCGTGTTCACTTCCATGAAGTAGTGACGAGCGCCGTCTACGATGCACTCGAAGGTCGACGCGGAGTCCAGCTTGACCGCTTCGCCGAAGCGCTCGGCCTCTTCTTCCATGCGCGTGAGGATGTCGAGATCCTGCGCGATGGCGGCGGCGCCCGCTTCGTTCCCCGCACTTCGCTCACGTTCGACGGCGGCGCGGAGCGTCTCCTGCGTGATCGACACCTCGAGGAGCTTCTGCTCGTGCATCTGCAAGGAGCAGTCACGTCCGCCCAGCGAAATCGTCCATTCGCCGTTACCGAGAAGCTGGATTTCGTTGTGCCGTGTGGTCTCGATGTTGAGCTCGACCAGGATGTTCTTGTTGTCGCCGACTCCGAGCGCCTTCACCTCACTCAGAATCTCCCGAACCATCGGCGGAGCCTGATCGGCCGCGTCGACGATTCGCTGACCCTTGCCGCCGCCACCGCCGATCGCCTTTAGACGGATTCGACTGCCCGCGTAGTTCTCGACGATGTTTGCGACCTCGATCTCGATCTGCTCGGCGAGCTCATCGACGCTGTAGAGGTCGATACCCGCGTCGTACGACGCGCCGAGGACCGCGTCGGCCAAGGTCTCCAAGTCGGCGTCACCTTCGAGCTCGGGCACCTCCAGCCCGTGCTTCTTTGCGAGCTTTCCGAGCGCGTTGTGATCGGGGTGATTCTTGAGGAGAAGGCGAGCGGTGGCGTTGTTGATGCCTGGCGTCACGCTGACATCGACGCGCTCCGCCGTTCGCTTGGCCTCGTCCTTGAAGCCCGCCGCCTGTACGGTATGCGAGCAGGGACCGATGAATCGAAGCCCGGCCTCCTCGAGCGTGCGGACGAACTCCTCGTCCTCGGCCATGAACCCGTAGCCAGCGAAAACGTAGTCGTAGCCGTTCTCCCTGGCGATCGTGATGATCTGCTGGATGCGCTCAGCGCGCTCTTCCTTGCTCGCGCCCGTGTAGTCCGAAACCGAGTGCACACGCGCCGGGTCGAGCCGCCGGAGCTCGGGAGCAAGCGCGCGGGGATAGACGATCGAATCCTTTTCGGAGAGCAGGATCCCTACCCTCGACATCCCCATCTCGGCAAAGATGTCGAGAGCTTCTTGTCGAATCGGGCCGCGGCAGACGATGAGGACGGTCATGTCCTCGCAGCTGAACGACCGGACCCAATCCGAATCGGATTGTCCGAGGCGCCGGTCCCTATGAATTAGCGGGTTGTGGATGTAGCTGGTGGAAGCCATCAGTGGAACTCACGCTGAACCGCTTGCAACGGCTCTGGGCTGTAGTGGGACAGATAGAAATTGAGGTTCTTGGCGAGCGACGCTCTCACGGACGTCGGCGGAACGATTTCGGAAATCGAGCCGAGGCTGAGTGCTTCCTTTGGGTTCATCAGCTCCTTTTCGTAGCGGGCGTTGAACCCAGCTTCCTGCGCTTTGACCCAAGCAGCCGCTTCTCCTTCGGCGTCGGCTTTGGATGCCCCGTTGGCGATCGCTTCCTGAACGCGCGCCTTTGCGCTGTTGCGCATCTCGCGCATCTCGCTCTTGTAGACGAACTCCTTGCCGGCGGGCCCCATGACCGCGACGCGAGTCGTCGGAAGCGCCATGACGTGATCGGCACCCGTTGCGTAGCAGTTGAAAGCCGCATAGGCGCCGCCGAATGCGTTACGGATGATGAGCAGGAGACGAGGCGTCCGCAGGTCGATGATCGAGTCGAGCATCGCGCGCCCTGCCTGAACGATGCCGCGGCTCTCCTGATCGCGGCCGGGAAGGAATCCCGTGGTGTCCTCCATGAAGATGACCGGGATGTTGTAAAGGTTGCAGAAGCGAATGAATCGCGAGTTCTTCATCGCCGCGTCGACATCGATTTGCCCAGACGCGACCGCGCTGTTGTTGCAAACGAAGCCGACCACGTGTCCGCCGAGCCGGCCGAACGCCGTGATCGTGTTGCGTGCTCGCTGCGGTTGCAGCTCGAAGTAGTCACCGTGATCGCAGATCTGCTGAAGGATGATGCTGACGTCGATCGGTGTGTTGAAGCCGGTCGGTGAGTTGAACGCCTTGCGAAGGAGCGTGTCGATCTCGCCGGTCGGCCGTTCGATCGGATCCGAAGTGTCCTGAAACGGCGCAAATTCGTGATTGTTTCCGGGGAGATAGCTGAGCAGCCGACGCGCGGTTCGAAGCGCCCCGACCTCGTCGCGCACCGTGAGATCCGAGACGCCGCTCTGTCCGTGAACACCAGGTCCGCCGAGCTCGTCGGCGGTCACATCTTCACCGAGGACCGACTTCACGACGCCAGGGCCGGTCAGCCCGAAGAACGTGTTGGAGGGCTGAATCATGAAGCTGCCCTGCCGCGGAAGGTACGAGCCGCCGCCCGCGTTGTAACCGAACATGCACATTATGCTCGGGACGACGCCGCTGATTTTGCGCAAGGCCGTGAACGCTTCCGCGTAGCCGTCCAAGCCACCGATGCCGGCGGGCACGAACGCGCCGGCGCTGTCGTTCATCCCGACAAGCGGCATCCCCTGCCGACCCGCCAAACGAATCACGTTGGCGAGCTTCGTACCGTTCGTCGCGTCCATCGAGCCCGCGCGAACCGTGAAGTCATGACCGTAGAGTGCTACCTCACGACCGCCGATCTGAACCACCGCGGTGACGATCGATGCACCATCGAGGTTGGGACCCCAGTTCTGGTACAGAATCGTCGGCTCGGTTCCCGGATCGCGGAGCACGTCCATGCGCTCCCAGACCGTCATGCGGCGCTTCGCATGTTGCCTTCCGATCTGTACGGGTCCGGCTGCCTCCCGAGGACGCGCACGAAGACGCTCGCCCTCTCGAACCGCTACGTCGTACGGGCCCGGCGCAGTCTTTGGGCCGGCGGTGGTAGGTTGATCGCCATCCGTTTGGAACGGGTTGCGAATGCTTGGCGTCACAGTGTCCTTGCTGGGCATAACTACATTAGCCTACATTGGGCGGCGCCAAAACCACGGGCTTCGCGGCGCGCTGCCTTTTACGGGTTTTAGGGTCGAAATGCCAGCGAACACCCTCAGAAGAGGTGAAGGCATGTGGCGTGGACCCTGAAATCCGCGAAAATGCAGGACTTCATGCGTATTGAACAAGATCGTCGGCAAGCCTTGGAGGTCGCCGAGCGCGCGGCGATGAAGGCTGGTGAGCTCGCGATGAAGGGCTGGCGCTCGGGGACCGAAATCGCCCGGAAGGGGCGCTTCGACCTCCTGACCGAGTACGATCTCGAGTGCGAGCGCTTGATCCGGGAGTCGCTCACGAACGCATTTCCCGATCACAGAATCGTCGGCGAGGAGAACGCGGAGACGGGCGAAGGGGAACTGGTCTGGTACGTCGACCCGATCGACGGCACCACCAACTTCGCCCACGGCCACTTCTTCTTCGGCGTCTCGATCGCACTCTATCGTGGCGCAGAGGGGCTCGCAGGCCTGGTCCACGCACCCGCCCTTGGCGTGACGTGGAAAGCCGCGAAAGGACTGGGCGCGTTTCGTAACGGCAGCCCCTGTTCTGTTTCATCTCGCTCCGAGCTCGAAGAAGCCGTTTGCGCCACCGGCTTTCCTTACGATCGCTGGTCCACCCCCGACAACAACCATGCCGAGCTCGCGCTATTCCTACAGCGTGCGAGGGGGATCCGGCGTTGCGGCTCCGCCTCCATCGATCTGTGCTTGGTCGCCGACGGCACCTACGACATCTACTGGGAGCAGGGTCTGAACGCCTGGGACATGTGCGCCGGCGCCTTGCTCGTTCAGGAAGCAGGGGGCCGTCTGTCCTCGTACGAGGGCGATGAAGCAGATCCTCGGACAGGCAAGCTGGTCGCCTCGAACGGCCTGCTGCACGACGCCGCGGTCCGCACGATTGGTGAGGCGCGTCACAAACTTCCCTCCGACTAGCGGTGAAACCGGGCGATTCGCTCGATACACTGAATGGGATGGGGATCGAACCGGAGTGGGAGCCGGGGTCTGCGTGCTCGGCGGAAACGCTCGCCGCGCGCCGACCGCTGCGCGAGGACGAACGCTGGCTGATGGTGAACACGATCACCCGGCGATACCTGCCGACGATGCTCATCTGTGCGGGCATCGCGTATCACGGTTTGTCGATTGGACACTGGTCAACGGGCGGCGATCAGAACGACCTCAAGCTGATGACCATCTATGGGCTGACCGGTGTCGCCATGCTCGCATTCGGATGGCGCGCGCATCATCAGCCGCCGCCGCTGATGTGGTCGGTACATATCGGATGCACAGCGTTTCTGGTGGTCACCGCCACGGTCACCATCGGCTACGTCCTCGGCGGGGACCCGTCCGCCCTCTATCTCTACCTGCTGCTCCAACTGGCGGCCGGCGCAGTCATTCACGATCGCCGATGGCTGTTGGTGATCATGGGCCTCGGCTACTTGTCGTGGGCAATCGCATCGCTCTGGGTGCCGGACGTCAACTGGGTGAGGGGCATCGCGTACTTCGTCGGGTTCTCCGCAGTCTCGGTTGGGATTAGCTTCGTGCGCGGTCGCGCTCTGGCCGAAATGGAAGAGCTCCGACTCGCAGCCGAGCGCGTCTCCCAGGCAAAGACCGAGTTGCTGGCAAACGCCAGTCACGAAGTCCGAACCCCCATGAACGGCGTCCTCGGCCTGAGCGCCGTGTTGCTGGACACGGACCTCGACCCGAAGCAGCACAAGATGGTCGTCGCGATCCGGGAATCCGCCGACGCGCTGGTGGGCATCGTGGACGAGATTCTCGATTTCTCGCAGCTCCAACGAGGCCAGGTCGAGCTTCAAGAAGCGCCGTTCGACATGCGGGTGCTCGTCGATAGCGTGGTCGACCTCATGAAGCCGCGTGCCGAGGCCAAGGGACTTCGTCTCGAAGCCGAAATGCAAGGCATTGGAAGCCAACGCTACATGGGAGACGCGGGCCGCATCCGCCAGGTTCTGCTCAACTTCGTGAGCAACGCCATCAAGTTCACCGACGCGGGCTCGGTGAGCATTCAGGCGGAGGTTCTCGAGCAGGCGGAGAAGACCCGAGTCCGGCTGTCCGTGAGCGACACGGGCCGGGGGCTTTCTGCGGAGGCCGCCGAAGGTGTTTTCAGCAGGTACCAGCGGAACGAGAGCGATTCGAACCGGAGCGCTTCCGGCACGGGGCTCGGCTTGGCGATTAGTCGGCAGCTCCTGGACCTCATGGGCGGGACGCTCGGTGTGAGCAGCGCCGTTGATGAGGGGAGTCGATTCTGGGCGGAGCTGGAGCTTCGTTTGGGACCGGAGAACACGCTTCGGGTCGTCGACTCCGACGGCACGGGCCAGGTCCTCATCCGCGAGGGAGCCTCGGTTCTGGTCGCCGAAGACGACCCGACGAGCCGCATGGTCACCGAAGCTCTCTTGAGGAAGCTCTCCTGCAAGGTCGACATCGCGACAGACGGCCGGGACGCCTTGGCGAAGGCCAATAGCAAGGACTACGACCTCGTGTTCATGGACTGCCACATGCCGATGATCGACGGCTTTCAGGCAACCAAGCGACTTCGGAAGTCTTTCGGCGAGAACGAGCTTCCCGTGATCGCCCTGACCGCAAGCGTTGGGGAGGAAGATCGGCTCCGCTGTCTCGACGCGGGCATGAACGACGTGGTCGGCAAGCCGGTCCGCACGTCGATGCTAGCCAAGGCTCTGGAAAAATGGGTGCCTCTCTCGAGCGAGCCGGGCTCGCGGTCGGCCTCGACCGTTCCGCCTCCCAAGACAGTTTCGACACTCCCCCCGCCGAAGTCGGTTTCGACGCTCCCCCCGCCACCCGCGCTCGACCTCGAGATGGTGCGCAGACTCGTCTCCCTCGACGGTGAAGACGACGACTTCATCGAGGACGTGCTCCTCGGCTACGTCGACCAGCTTCGCGAAAGCTTGACGAAAATGAGCGACGCCCTGGACGAAGGCGACATGGAAACGACCCGGCTGGCAGCACACACGGTCAAAGGCGCCAGCAAGCAGATCGGCGCGACGCGCGTCGGCGAGCTGCTGGGCGGAATCGAAAGCGCAACGACGGTTGATGCCGCCAGGAACCTGCTCGAGATCGTCGAGGAAGAAACGCCGCGCGTCGCCGAAGCGGTCGAAGGACTCCTCCAGCACTCCAAGCGCGCGAGCTAGACGCACAGCTTAGATGTCGAGATTGGTGACGTTGAGCGCGTTACTCTCGATGAACGCACGCCGTGGCTCGACCTGATCGCCCATGAGAACGCTGAAGAGCTCTTCGGCCTCGAGCGCATCTTCGACCCGCACCTGCAAGAGGGTGCGGGTATCGGGATCCATGGTGGTATCCCAAAGCTCGTCTGGGTTCATCTCGCCAAGACCCTTGTAGCGCTGGATGCCGAGGCCTTTTCGAGCGCGCGAGTCTAGCGTGGTCCAGAGGCTGTCCACATCGGGAAGCTCCGAGGGCTCGCCGCTAGGTTGGCCGTCTTTGTCGAGCACGGTGAGCACGAAAGGCGGCTCTCCGAGAGCGCGAAGCCCTTGCCAAATCTGACGAAGCTCGGACACATTGCCAGCTGACAGGAAATCGAAATCGAGCGTCGTGTCGCGCGCCTTGCCGCCATGCTGCGTGGTGATCACGACCCGGTGCCGATCGTGCTCCTCATCCTCCTCGATGCTGGCCTCGAAATCGCCATCGCGCTTGGCGCGGACGTACGATTCGAGGAGCTCGAGGGCCTTCTCGACCGAGTTCCGTTCAGCCAGGTCTTCGACTTTGAGGTCGGTGGCGGTGATGAGCGCCTCGACCACCAGCCGGTCGACCCTGTGCCCGATGTTGTCGAGAAGGAGCCGAAAGCGGGTGACGTCCTTAAGGAGATTTCGAAGCGGCTGGCCGCTGAGCTGAGTGCTGCCGCCCTTCATGCCGAGCCGCACGCTGTCGGTGCCGAGCTCGATCAGGTGCTGACTGAGCTCATCGTCGTGCTGAAGATAGCGGTGCTTCTTACCCTTCTTCACTTTGTAGAGTGGCGGCTGCGCGATGTAGAGATACCCCTTCGCGATCAGTTGCGGCATCTGCCGGTAGAAGAAGGTCAGGAGCAGCGTCCGGATGTGTGAGCCGTCGACGTCCGCGTCCGTCATGATGATGACGTGGTGGTAGCGAAGCTTCTCGATGTCGAAGTTCTCGCCACCTTCGACACCGCAGCCGAGCGCAGTGATCAAGGTGCCGATCTCCGCGCTCGAGATCATCTTCTCAAAACGAGCACGCTCGACGTTCAGGATCTTTCCACGCAAGGGAAGGATCGCTTGGAACCGGCGATCACGACCCTGCTTGGCGCTGCCGCCCGCCGAATCGCCCTCCACGATGTAGATCTCGCTCTCGCTCGCGTCTTTGCTCTGACAGTCGGCAAGCTTGCCCGGCAGGGTGCTGGCGTCGAGCACGCCCTTTCGCTGAACCATTTCGCGGGCCCGGCGCGCCGCTTCGCGAGCCCGGGCGGCGAGAACCGTTTTTTCGACGATCCGCTTTCCCGCCTGCGGGTCTTCTTCGAGGTACTGGCGAAGCTTCTCGTTGACGACGCTCTCGACGATCCCCTTGACCTCGCTCGAAACGAGCTTGTCTTTCGTCTGTGAAGAGAACGCCGGATCTGGGTGCTTGACGGAAATGATCGCGGTGAGGCCCTCGCGAACGTCATCGCCGCCGAGCGGGTTCTTCAAGTCTTTGAGGAGCTTCTCGCGCGACCCGTACTGATTGATGACCCGCGTCAGCGCCGTCCGGAGGCCGGTAATGTGGGTGCCACCATCGCGATTGAAGACGTTGTTCGTGTAGGGAAAGATCGACTCGTTGTACGAATCGCTCCATTGCATCGCGATCTCGATGTCGACACCGTCTTTGACCGAGTGCAGGTAGATGACCTCGTCGTGGAGCGGCGTCTTCTTCTTGTTGAGGGCCTCTACGAACTCGCGAATGCCGCCCTCGAATTTGTGGGTGACCTTCTTCCCGTCGCCTCGCTCGTCTTCAAGTGAGACCGCGAGACCCGCGTTGAGAAACGATATCTCACGCAAGCGGTTGTTCAGCACTTCGAAGCTGAAATCGGTCATGGTGAAGATCTCTGGATCGGGCTTGAAGGTGACCTTCGTCCCCGACTTCTTGCTCGTACCAATCGCTTCGAGCGGAGCCTGGGGCACGCCGCGCGCATACTCCTGGAACCAGAGTCTGTCCTCGCGCCGGATCTCCATCTTGAGCCATTCGCTCACCGCGTTGACGGCGCTCACTCCGACGCCATGCAGACCTGCGGACACGGCGTAACTGTCACTGTTGAACTTCCCACCCGCGTGAAGTTGAGTCATCACGACCTCGGCCGCGCTGACGCCCTTGTCGTGCATGCCGACCGGAATTCCGCGTCCGTTGTCGACGACGGTGATCGAACCTTCGGAATGAACGACGACTTGGACGGCGTCGCAGTGCCCGGCGAGGTGCTCGTCCACGGCGTTGTCGACGGCTTCCCAGACGAGGTGGTGAAGGCCCGTCCCGTCGTGCGGATCTCCGATGTACATGCCCGGCCGTTTACGCACCGCCTCGAGCCCTTCGAGCACCTGAATTGCACTTTGGTCGTAGTCTGCAGCAGGCGCGCTCGGTTCCGCGATCGGAGGATCAGCCATAGTGGCGTTTCTAGCCTTGAAGGGGGTCCAACGCAAGGACTGATGCCGCGTCTAACCCTTTGATCTGACAAGTAAATTTCTGAGTATCGACCGCTCAGTCGCCGAGCACTCGCCGGCGGGTCAATCGGACCGCGAGGAGGGTGCTCGGAACGAGCAAGAGGAGCGTCGATCCGAGCAAACCGAGGAGGTGCGGACCGGGATTTCCGACAACCAAGAGACCTCGCGCACACTCCGCGAGCTGGTAGACGGGGTTCAGCTGCATCAACGCCGCCAGCACCTCGTTCTTCGGCTCAACGGGAAAGAACGTGTTGCTAACCAAGCTCAGTGGCCAGCCGATCAGGAAGACGGGGTAGTTCATGTGGTCGATGGCCGGAACGATGGCCGTGAAGATCAGCGCAAAGGCGGCGAACGCGCAGCCCGCGATGAAGCCGAGGAACGGCATGAAGACGAGGAACTGAATCTTCACTTCGACGACGCCGACGAAGTCGAAGATCGCAACGACGATCGACACGATCGAGATATTGACCATCCCCCGAACCGCTCCCCAGAGGATCTCTCCCCAGACGACGCTCGGAAGCTCGACCTGCGTCGCGAGCAGGCCGTCCCAGGTCTTCTGGTAGAACATGCGGACGTAGGCGGAGTAGAGAGCCTCGTAATACGGCGTGCCAAAGCCGGTGTACGCGATCAGGCCGGCGGCGACGTACGTCGCGTAGTTGATCGAGGTTCCTCGATAGCTGAGCCCCTCGATGTAACCGCTGAAGCCGATTCCAAATGCGACGAAGAAGATCACCGGCTCCATCGCCGGGGGCACGATTGCGGTCCGCCAATTCCTCAGAAAAACCAGCGCATTCCGCCGAAAAACGGCCCAAGACTGCCAGTCCGCGGCGGCGGTCAGGCTTCGGAGGGCGCTCATTTCGACCCTCCGTTCCGACGCGCAAGTGCGATGAAGAGGTCGTCGAGGTTTGGTGGGCGCACTTGCCAGCTCGCGTCGTTGAAGCGAGCGGTGAGTGCGGCGAGGTCTTCCTTGCTCACCGGCACGCGGAGCTCACCGAGCACCGTCGCTACCTGCTCTGCGCCGCGGGCCTGGAGCCAGTCGGCGATCTCCTGGCGCGCGGGCTCCAAGCGCGGAACGATGATGACGTGGTCGCCGAGTACGGTATCGATCACATGGTGCGGCTCTCCGTGGGCGACGTCGCGGCCCTCGTGGATCACGAGCAGCTCGTCGCTCAATCGCTCCGCCTCATCCATGTAGTGTGTCGTCAAGACGACCGCCAATCCCTCCGCGCGCATCCCGTCGATGAGCTCCCAGACATCGAGTCGGGCGCTCGGGTCGAGGCCGGTCGTCGGCTCATCCAGGAACAAGACGCTCGGCCGATGCACGATGGAGCGTGCAATCAGCAGTCGACGAAGAAAACCGCCGGAGAGTACGTGCGGCGAAGCGTCCGCGTACTGCGCGAGCTCGAAGCGCTCGAGGAGCTCTGCGACGCGGCGCTCGAGCTCCTCGACCTTGGGGCGAAAGTAACTCGCATAGATGAAGAGGTTCTGAGCAACGGTGAAGTCGTAGTCGAGCGAATCGTCCTGCGTGCACACACCGATCAAGCGCTTCGCCTCCGCGCGATGCTCAGAAAACCGGCGCCCTGCGTAGTGGATCGACCCTTCGTCTGCGGGCACGAATCCGTAGAGCATCCGCAGAGTCGTGGTCTTTCCGGCCCCGTTGGGCCCGAGAAGCCCGAGAACCGTTCCTTTTCGGCACTGGAGGTCGAGAGCATCGACCACCCGCCTGTCGCCGTAGCTCTTGGTCAGGCCACGCGCCTCGAGGATTGCTGTGCTCATGCTCTGTTCAACTTGGAGGGTGACGGGGCCGGGCTGGGCATCCTACAATGGGAACCGGATCGCGCACGGGACAAAACCGTGGCATCGCAGCTGGGCGATGATGGACCCGATGAGAGACGAAAGCGGACACCCTTTGCAAAACGTCGGCCGTGTCTTGGACAGCCGATGGATGATGGCGTTCGCGGTGCTTGCCGTGCTCGTAGCGATCGCCTGGGCCTTGCTGGACAACGGCCCACGCGCACAGCACGCGGTAGCGCCTGGGGTCGCACCTCGGATGGCGACGGTCGAGCTGCTCGGAGTTCCCTCGGATGGCGTCGTCTTCCTCGATGGAAAAGCGATCGACAACGCTGCCTTTGGCGTGACACCTGGAACCCGTCACGCGCTCGAAGTCACCGACTCGGCCGGCCGAAGCTGGCGCCAGGTGTTTCTTGCAGACGGGTCCCTTTCGCTCGTCGTCGAGCTTCGAACGCACTTTGCCGAGGTGGACGCCTCCGCTAAGGGAGCGAAGCCGCCGAAGGACTCACGTCGTAGCCCCGAAGCTCCGCGGTGACTTTGAGAACCCGCTCGTTCACCTTGGAACGCATCGTCGACTCGACGCGCACTGGCCCAACGCCGGGGCAGTAGACCGTCCGGACCTCGAGCTCTAGCTTTCCACCGGTCTCGACTACCTCCACGCAGCGTTCGAAGCTGCCCGCCTGCGTCTCGATGCTCAGGTCCGTCGATGCCAGTCGTGCATCCCGACCACCGCGACCGGTCCAAGTCGCGCCAAGCTCGAGCGGGGACCGAAGCAGCCACTCATCGCCTGGCGGAACTCGAATCCCCTCGTCGAGCACTTCGTACAACACGGCTTTTCGGCCCGTTCGTACTTTCGCTACCCGCCCGTCGAACTTCTCGACCCGCGTCACGCCGAGCGTCGTCGAAGGCTCGCCCGTGTCGACGTCGTAGGACCAGGCGTTGCCAGGGCGAAGCGGAAAGAGATCGCTCGGCGTCAGCTTGGCGATGGTCCCGGATGGCGCTTTGTGAGCGCAAGCCATCAGAAAGACGAGTGCGACGGCGCTGACGCGGAGAGCGGAAGTCATACAAGTGAGCCTAGCAGCTCCGATGTAGGCAGGAAGCGCATATTCGCGATGAGCCTCGCGCCTGTTAGGATGCACATGTGACGGCGAAGAAGATGATCCTCGTTCTCGATGACGATCCCTCCGTTCGTCACATGCTCGAAGTTCTTCTCGTACGGGATGGGCATTCGGTCGTCGCCGCATCGGACGTGCGCTCTGCGTTGGCGCAGTGCGCGGTGCAGCTACCCGACTTGATGGTCGTGGACCTGATGTTGCCCATCGAAGACGGAGAGATGTTCCTTCGCGAATTCCGAAGACGTTTTCGCCAGACCGAGGTGCCTGTAATTCTCCTCAGCGCCAGCACGGCACGTAGCGAGATTGCGCGGCGACTCAACGTCGAAGCCACACTCGGCAAGCCGTTCTTCGCAGAAGACATTCGCGAGCTCGTAAAATCGCTGACCAGAGATCCAGAAGCGGTCGCGGCGAGCTGAACCTCGAATCGTCCGGGGGCGCCTTCCGTGGTATGAGGCGCGCCATGGATCAGTTGTACGCGGATGGTCTGTTTTCGGACGAAGTGGTTTTGATCACCGGAGGCGGCAGTGGAATTGGGCTCGTGGCAGCGACCGAGATGGGCCTGCTAGGGGCGAAGGTCGCGATCTGCGGCAGGCGCCCCCAGCCCTTGATCGACGCGGTCTCGGAGCTCGAGAAGAAGGGCATCGAAGCGTTCGGCGCTCCATGCGACATCCGCGAGCCCGATGCGATCTCTGCGTACGTTGATTCGGTCCTCGAACGATTCGGTAGGATCGACGTGTTGATCAACAACGCGGGCGGTCAGTTCCCCACGACGGCCGAGACTCTCTCGCCGAAGGGTTTCGCAGCGGTGGTCCGCAACAACTTGATCGGCACCTGGGCGATGACGCACGCCGTCGCAAACAAGGCGATGATTCCACAGAAGCGCGGACGAATCGTGAACGTGATCGCGCAGATCATCCGCGGGTTTCCTGGCATGGTACACACCGGCGCTGCGCGCGCCGGCGTCGACAACATGACCAAGACGCTGGCCGTCGAGTGGGCACTGCACGGGATTCGGGTGAACGCGATCGCACCGGGCGTGATCGTAACGAGCGGGACGAAGCAGTACCCGCCCGAGCTCCTCAACAACGCCGAGAAGGCCAACCCATTGAAGCGACTGGGCACCGCCGAAGAGGTCTCGCACCTGATTACCTATCTTGCCTCGCGTTACGCGGACTTCATCGCAGGCCAGACCTTTTACATCGACGGTGGCGCGAGTATTTGGGGCGAGCAGTGGTTCCTGCCCGACGACCTTCCGAAGTACCCGCCCTACCCGATCCCCGAGCGTGGCAAGGGGCTTGGCTTCATCTGGAACAGGCTGATCAAGTACGCGCAGCCGACG
>JBLYYU010000289.1:0-3640 GCA_048550275.1 Polyangiales bacterium | reverse complement strand
GAGGGCGTCGACGCTCCGGTACTACGTTTCGGTTCCGCCGGATGGCTCTCTCGGAGTTGGCGTCGGCCTGGAAGGTGAAGGCGAGACGCCTTTCTCCATCGAGGTAACCGCGGACGGGCATCCGTCGGAGGAGGTACTCACCGGCACGGCTGGTAGCGCGTGGACCGAGCATCGAGCGGACTTGAACCGTTTCGCCGGTCAGGTCGTCCGCGTTGATCTTCGCGCCCGAGGCGAGGGACCAGGGCGCTTAGCCTGGAATGCGCCGCGGATTCTCGTGCCGGAGCGGTCCGAGAGGAAGCTCGAGCCCGCGAAGAACGTCGTCGTTCTCGTGATCGATACGCTTCGCGCCGACAAGCTTCGGCCTTTCAACCCGCAGACTCGAGTCAAGACCCCTGCAATCGATCAGCTCGCGTCGGAGGGCGTGGTTTTCCAGCTCGCGCAGTCGCCCGAGAACTGGACCAAGCCCGCGGTGGCTTCGATCCTGACGGGACTTCACCCTCAAACACACCAGCAGAAGACAGGCGACGCCGCCTTGCCAAGCTCCGCCGAGTTGCTGAGCGAGCACCTGCAAGCTGAGGGTTTCGCGACGGGCAGCTTCATCGCGAACGGCTACGTCTCGGACCGATTTGGGTTCGACCAGGGCTGGGACGACTACAGCAACTACATTCGGGATGGCGGGAGCACCGAAGCAAAGGACGTCTTCGAAAAGGCTGGGAACTGGATCGAGGCCCACAAGGACGGGCGCTTCTTCGCGTACATTCAGACCATCGATCCGCACGTCCCTTACGACCCACCGGGTGAGTACCTGCGTGCGTACGACCCGAGCGAGTACAGCGGGCAGGTGAAACCACGAATGACGGGTGACCTGCTCGAGAAGGCGAAGCGCAAGCCCCCGCAGGTCGTGTTCGACGCGAGCGACAAGCGACGTTTGAAAGCTCTGCATGATGGTGAGATCACCCAGCACGACCATTTCTTCGGGGCCTTCCTCGAACGCCTGAGCCAGCTTGGCTTGAGCGAAGATACACTCGTCGTGGTTACTTCGGACCACGGAGAGGAGTTCGACGACCACGGCTCCTGGGGCCACGGCCACTCGGTCTACCAGGAGCTCCTTCATGTTCCGTTGATGTTTCGACTTCCCAATCGGCTCCCGGCAGGTGTGAAGGTCGAGGACGCGGTCAGCACGCTCGATATCTCGTCGACCGTGACCGAGCTCCTGGCTGTGCCGGCCATGGCGGCGAACGAGGGACACGCGCTCGTGGGAAAGATGCTTGGCGAACCGTCCTCGCGTCCGTCGGTCGCATTCAGTGACTTCCAGGACGACCGCCGCGTCATCACCAGCAATCGATGGAAGCTGATTCTCAGAGGCAACCTCACGTCGACCATGTTCGATCTCGGCGCCGACCCGCTGGAGAAGAATCAACTCGATGCCTCGGCGTTTCCGATCGGGCGCCGCTACTCGCGAATGTTGCTCGGCCAGTTCCTCGGAGCCAGCAATCGGGGCGACTGGTTGAGTGCCGAGCAGAAGGGCGGTACACAACTCGAGCGAGAGGACGCGGAGATGGACGATACGATTCGCGAGCAACTGCGCGCCCTCGGCTACGCGCACTGAGGCCAGATGTCCCTCATCGATCAGACTCCGGAACGCTACCTGCGAAGCCCTCGCTTGGAACCGGTCTCCGGAGGAGGCGCCCTCTTGCACGTCATTGCTTGGGAAGGCGAGCAAGAGTGCATCGTTCGATTTGAAGTTGGGGATGACGGTTCGGTCGGGGCAGAGGCCGGTTCGACGGACCACGCTCCCGGGATCATGGCTTGGGCGCCAGGTGTTTCACATCCCATCGACGATCCGCTCTCGGAGCTCGCCGCCGAGCACCAGGGCTGGCGGGTCGAAGTTCGGCATGAGGAGTCGCGCTCGAACGTCGTCGTCGCGCCGCCGTCGGGAGGCGAGTTCGTCGCCTGGACTGCTCATGGCATCGCCGCCGCGCCGTGCATCGCCGCTGCACCCGGGGGCGCTTGGGTCGCGTTTCATCACGATGTCCGCGAGGACACCGGGGTTCCCGACGTTGCGAAATGGATCGCTGTCCGGTTCGTCGATATGGAAGGCCGCGTTTTCGAGCCCGCCGCCCCGATGACCGACCGCGACCGCGACCTCGACGGCGAAGAGCAGGGCTTCGAATTCCCTGCCATCGTGGTGGGGGAAGACGGCGCGCTCGACCTGTTCGGCCGGGGCTCACACACGATGTACCGCCAGCGACTCGATGCCCAAGGGTTCGCGCCGAGAGTGTCGATCGACGACGCTCAATGGGGATGCCGTGGAAGGCGCGTCAGCGCCGTTCTCCTTCCCTCCGGGGCGATGCTCGCGGCGTGGCGGGCGCGAAGGGGCATTCGGGTCGAGTCCTTCGATGCGCCCACGGGCGGCGCAGCCGAGCTCGTCGAGGCGAAGGTCGATGTCGGCGATTTCAAGCCTGCGCCAGAGTACTCGGCAGCATGGTCGGGGCCGCAGGTGCTCTTCGGCGACATCCAGCAACACAGCGCGCACTCCGACGGCGTGGGCAGCGCGGATGAGGCGTACCTTCGCGCGCGCTACCGATACGGCGACGATTTCGCGGCCCTCACCGATCACGAATCGTTCCTCGGGAAACGCATCGGCCCCGGCGAGTGGGCCTACCTGCAGGCGGTCGCCGAACATCACGACGAGCCGGGCGAGTTCGCCACCATCATTGCCTACGAATGGACCGGGAAGTCTTATCCAGGGCCCGGGCACAAATGCATCTACCTTCCAGGCCCCGGGTTTCCGATCATTTCGCGCGATCAGGTTCCCGAAGGGCGGGACATCGTCCAACAGATCAGTGCTCAGGGCGCGTTCACAGGGCCGCATCACATCGGCTGGACGGGGGCGGACGTTCCTGGTCACGACCCGGTGGGCCAGCCGGTCTGGGAAATCTGCTCCTGCCATGGTTGCTACGAGCACCCCGATCATCCGCTCGGTTACCGTGGCGACCTCAACGACCAGTTCGCAAAGCCGTTGCTCGACTCTGGGATGCGCTTCGGTTTCATCGCCAACTCCGACAGCCATGGGCTTCTCTGGCACCACGGCGAATGCCGCAAGCGCGATCCGTACCGTACGGGGCTCACCGCGGTCATCTCCGCCACGCGGACTCGGGAGGCGATCCTCGAAGCGATCCGCGCGCGCCGTTGCTACGCGACCAGCGGTGCCAAGATCCTCCTCGACGTGCATGTGGCGGGCTTTCCGATGGGCAGCGAGCTCGATATCGAAGGACGAGTCGAAGTGCACGTTCGCGCGTTGGGAACAACCGACATCGAGCGCATCGAGCTCATGACACCGGATGGCATCGCCGCATCGGATCAGCCAAAATCGCCATCAGCGTCCTTCGCAGCCGAAGTCGACGCCAAGTACGTTTACTGCCGCGTCACTCAGGCCGATGGCGAGATGGCATGGTCGAGCCCGATCTTTTTCAATCGCGCCTGACTGCCCGTCAGCCCGCGAGCAGTGCCTGAATCCGACTCGCTGCCTCGGCACGCGGCACGTCGTCCTGCGTCTTGTTCTGCAGGTCCTTGAGCTGAACGATACCGTTTTCGACTTCGGACTCGCCGAGAATCATCGCCACGCGGGCGTTGAGCT
>JBLYYU010000288.1:0-6847 GCA_048550275.1 Polyangiales bacterium | reverse complement strand
GACACGCTCCCCGAAGACATCCAGAAGGTTCTCATCAACGTCCCGCCCGACCTCACGACTTGGGGCCGCGAGCAAGTTCGCAAGATGGAGCCCGTGCTCATCAAGAACCTCGTCCGATACGGCTACGACATCCACGAGCCGAGCAAGGCGGAGCTCCAGAAGTTCAAGGACAAGGAAAAGGGAATCCCGGAGAACGTGGCGAAGCAGGTTGGACCCGCTGGCCAGAAGCTCCTGAAGGCTGTTCGAGCCGCCCTCGCGAAGTAGCCCCGGAGCCGCCCGCGCAAAGCGACAGGGGCTCTACGGGGTCTCCCCGTGCACCCAAACCCAGGTCCCAGGATTCTCGTCGGTGGCTGAGCCCCCGTGCCAGCCCGGAGGCAGATCCGGACCGGCCCAGTTGTACAGCCACTTGGCGTCCCAGGGCGCGAGGTTGATGCAACCATGGCTTCTCGGGCGCCCGAAACGATCGTGCCAGAAGGCGCTGTGAAACGCGTAGGCGCCCCGGAAGTACATGACGTACGGCACATCCTCTAGGGAATACGGTGGCTCTCCCGGCTCGTCGTTGTCCATTGTCGAAGTCAGGTGTTTGCCCCGGATTCGGTGGAGGCCCTTGGGCGTGAGGTAGCTCAGCTCCGGCCGGGGGGTTCGGGTCCGCCCGCTGGACATCAGGGTCACGTAGCGAGGTTGGTTCCAGTCGTATGCGACCAGCACCTGGCGAGCGAGGTCCACGTCGATCCAGCGTTGTCCCTCTCCGACGCCCTCGGGTGGTGCGATCGGCTCGATGACCATGACTTCGTTCTCTTGAACGAGCCGTCCGTCTCCGACTAGCAGATAGACGTTGCCGTCGATGCGCCGGCGCGAGTGAACTCGAAGCCAGGTGCGCGGCTCGAGGAGCCCGCGGCCCGCCTTGAGCCTGCCTCGATTGTTGAGCCGATAGACAGTCGTCGATTCGCCGCGGACCACCGCCACCGGAAGCGTCCATTCGCGTCCGTCGAGCGTCTGTCCCCGAAACTCGCTCCACTCTTTTCGCCGCAGCCGTTCGGCCGGAACGAAACCATTCTGCTGCGTGCGCCAGTAGCTTGCGGCGTCACGCTCGAACTTGCGATCTAGACTCACGTAGAAGCCGGGCTGTAGGATTCGGAGCACCAACGGACTGTCGATTTCGACCGGCGGGGGCGCTGGTTCGACAGCCGTCGCCGACTCCACTCCAGCATCCATCGGCTCCGCGGGAACCTCGTACACCTCGTCGGCTTTCGGGATTCGTTTGTAGAGCGGGGTCTTTCTTCGAACGGTTGCGTATTCGTAAGGCATCGCTGCCGAGAGGTCCGGCTGACGAGCGCGGAGCTCCGGCAGGCGCTCGCCAGAAAAGACGATGATGTCACGCTCGTTGCAAGCGAATCCTCCTGTGTCGAGCTCGTACCAGCCGGCTTCACAGCCCTCGTATCCAAGGGGCTCGGTCGTGGTCGAGCTCAGGAGCGCTCCCGCCCGCAGATAGCCGAGACGGGCACTATCCGGGCTCGGAGCGGATCGAATTGGCGTGACGAAGCGCTTGGCGAACACACGCTTCGGCGGCCCGAGATCGCGGGACTTCGCAGGGCGTTCGCCGTCGAGCATCGCCAGTGGATCTTCGAAGCTGCACCCGACGGCGGTCAGCGGGGCGACCGCGCACAGCGCCAAAGTGATCAGGGCTAGGATTCCGCGATCCGCGCGGTCAGGGTTCATCAGAGCTCGTCGTGTGCGCTGCACGGCCTCGGTCTGCTACGAACTGTCACTAGGATGCGCACGGGTCAACACCTCGAAGCGTTTTCCACGGCGTTCGGACTCGTGGCATCGCTCACGGTTCACATTGCCGCCCTCGCCTACATCGCGAGCGCAACGGCCCAGTACGACTTCGACTTCACGCTGACGCTTCCAGCCGAGGTCGAGTTTGGTCTAACCGGCGAGATGTCCGTGGCAGCCGAAGCGCCGCCGAGGGCGACGGGCACCCCCGATCCCCGCTGGGGCGACGCTGTCCCGGGCGAGCGAGAAGAACGGCTCTTGCCCGCGATCGACGGCGGCGTCCCCGAAGAACCCGAGCCGAGAACAGACAAAGCAAAAGACCCCGTCGCCGAAACAGACGCCGACGCGAATGACGAGCCTGATGCAGACCCCGAACAGGCCGCCGAAACGCCCCCTCTTCCCGTCTCCCCGTCTGCCCTCGCCGGCGAGTCGCGCATCCCACCGGGCGCCCAATTGGCCCTCCGCGTCGACTTGAAGCGGGTGCGTGAATCCCCGCTCGCTTCCGATGTCACGAGCTTCTTGCGAGGAGTGCCCGACTGGCAGTTGCTGCTCGACGGCTCGGGGATCGATCCGGTTGCGGACCTGGATCGCCTGCTCGTCGCGACGCCCAACTTGCAGCGCTCGAAGCTCGTTTTGGCAGGGCTTCATCGGCGCGAACCGGACTTCGCTCGCAAGAGCGTCAAGCGGCTGGCCCGTTCACGCGGAAAGAAGGCGCGTTGGCAACAACGCTACGGGGTGCCGATCGCGCCTTGGTACAATCTCGACAGAACCCCACGAACGATCGCTATCTTGAGCACACGGCACTTCAGCATCACTCGACGGCAGGATCTGCAGCGAGTGATCGCGATGGCCGAGGAACGAGAGCTCCGAGACGCCGAGAAGGAAGGCCTGCTCGTCGCCAAGGGGCCAGACGCACTCTTGTCGATGGGCCCCGAGGAAGCGATCTCGCTCGAAGTCGAAGGGCTGCACCGTTTCATCATTGGAAACATCAGGCACGTTCCGATTCGCTTGCGTCTCGCCGTGCGCGAGACCGGTGCCGACGAGGCGACGGTCACGGTCCTGGCCACGTTTGCTACCGAGCAGCTCGCCGTGGAGGCATCTGATTACTGGAAGAAGGTTGCCGGTTTCTAGTCTCAGCAGCTGATCATGTCGCTCGCGGGATTCGGGAAGACCCTTCGTCGGATGGACTTCACGCCGAGCGAAGAACGAATCCGGGTTTCTTTCGAGCTGAACGCCGATCAGATCCGCTTCATCTTGAGCTACGCCGAGGGCCGCCTACGCGGCTCCGGGACCACAGCGAGGCCCGGTGCGAACGGAGCGACGCCAACAAAAAAGGGGCCCTGAGGGCCCCTTTTTCTCGATTCTTGGTCTCAGTGACTCAGAGGACGAGGTCCTTGAGCTTCTTGAGAGG
The DNA here is from genome assembly GCA_048550275.1 of Polyangiales bacterium. Classification (GTDB taxonomy): domain Bacteria; phylum Myxococcota_A; class Polyangia; order Polyangiales; family Houyiibacteriaceae; genus SG8-38. The sequence goes on along the minus strand of JBLYYU010000288.1, from coordinate 3,660 downwards.
CGTCGCGCGGATCTTTTTGGACGCGGGCTTGGGCGGAAGCATCATCTCCTCGCCGGTTGCCGGGTTACGTCCCATCCGAGCTGGTTTAGCCGGAATCTTACGAACTTTGAGCTTAATCATATCGGGAATGACGAACTCTCCAGGACCACGACGACCAAGCTCTTTCTTGACGAGGTCTCGAAGTGCATCGAAGACACCGGCAATTTCCTTCTTGGTGAGGCCGCTCTTGTCGGCCAGCTCGCTCATGATCTGGGCCTTCGTCATCCGCTTGCCCGCTACCATAGTTCCCTCCTAACTCTGTTGACCTGCCCCTTTTGTTCAAAAAGGCCCCCAAAAGAAAGCCCCAGACAGGTACGGCGCCATCTATGCCTAAGGTTTTCCTTGCTGACAAGGGTCTTTCTGCGATTTCGCAAACAAATTTCTAGGGGTTAAGCGATCGGACACGTCCTGGCGTCCGCCTCGACGATGTGCCGAGGCCTCTGGCGCTGGAACAACCCACAAGCAGTCCACAGCTTTCCCAGCACCGCCGCGGCTTGCATTTTCCAGAATTCCCGCCCTTCCAAACGGGCAATGCTTTCAGATGGTTAGCGCGCAAAACCGAAGCAACACTCGAAAATCCGATGCCGGAAAACGCCCTTCCGGCCGCTGGTTTTCCACAAGGGAAAGGGTTAACGCGCGGCCGCAACCGCAGCCATCAGTTCTTCGGTGCGGACTGTCATCTTCCGTTCATCTCGAACGTTAGCGTGGTCGTAGCCCAGCAAGTGAAGGAGGCCGTGGGCGAGCAAGAACGTCACTTCCTCGATGATCGGGCGATCGTGCTCCTTGGCCTGACGGGCCGCCGTGGGAAGCGAGATGACCACATCTCCTAGTATCTCCTGTCTCGACCGAGGACCTGGACCTTCCTGCATTGGAAAGGCGAGCACATCGGTTGCCTTGTCTTTGTGCCGGTATTCGCGGTTCAGGTCCTGAATCGTGTCGTCGTCACAGAGCAGGATGGAGAGCTCCGCCTCCGACCGGCCGAGAAACTCGAGCATCGCGTCTGCACGCCACAGGAGATCGGGGTGACGCACGGGGCGGCTCTTGAGACCGCGAGAACGGAGCCAAACGGGCATTGTTTGGCTACTGCCCTCCCTTCTCAATCGGGTCAAGCCCCGCTCGGGGTGCCCTAGCCAGGCCGATTGCTATGCTCCGCGGGTGTTCGAAAAAGTCCTGATCCTTCGCCGCGGAGAGGCCGCCACCCGCGTCGCCCGCACATGCCGCCGACTCGGCGTCGAATCGGTAGTCGTCGCGCCCAAGAACGAGCAGGCGAGCCGGCACATCGAGGCCGCGGACCGGAGCATCGAGATCGATTTCGAAGAGGCCCAGGGCATTCCTACGGAGCAGCTCCCGTCGATCCTCGAGCAGGCAGGCGCCGACGCCGCCCACCTCGGCTACCAGGGCCAGCCCGAGATGTTCGAGCTTGCAAGCGCTGCGGAGAAAGCCGACGTCGCCGTCGTAGGCACGGACCTCGACGTTCTCGGCGCCCTCGCCGACCAGGCCACGATTCAGGCGGCCGCAGAGCGCGCGCAGGTTCGCACGCTACAAGACCGTTCGGACTCGACGCGTCCGAGAGAGATCGCCGTACTCGTGGCCGCAGACTCGCTTGGCGCGACGACCGCGTTGGTCGAATGCGACAGGAGCCTGTCCTCTTCCGAGCACACACTGGTCCACGAAACGCCTTCACCCGAGCTGCTCTTTCGATCGGACGGAGAGGCGTTTCGAATGTACCTCTTCGAGAACGCCCGACGCCTTGCAGCCGAGCTCCGATACGCCGGCCTTCTCGAGGTCCGCTTTCAAATCGACCCTGCGGGCTTGGCCTGGGTGTCCGACGTGAAGGTCGGCCTACCGAGGCACCACACGCTGATCGAGATGGTCACCCGGGTCGACTTGGTGGCGCTTCAACTTCGTATCGCGTCGGGCGAACCGATCCCCCCGGAGCTCGAGACTCTGGAACCACGCGGCCACGCGCTCGACGCGTCAATCCTCGCGCTCGATCAGGAGGACGCGGTGGTCTCATCGTACTCGGTGTCGCCCGCGCCCCAGGGCCGGGTGCGCGCGACCTCGTCAGCCACGGTCGGTCTGCCCTTGCCGGCCGACGACCGCCCCTTGATTGCTAAGCTCACGACCTACGAGCCGATCCGCCACCGCGCTCTTCTGTCGATGGACCGAATGCTGGCCGAGATGCGCGCTGAGCCGTTCACCACGAACGTTCAGGGGCTCCGCCAGATTCTCTGCGACTACGCGTTCCGCGCAGGGCAGTACGACCGCGAGTCGGTCTCCCGCTTCGCGATCGGCTGACCCGAATCGGCTCGCCCACTCAGGCGGCGAAGGTCGACTTGCGCGCGTAGACCGCGGCGTCGCCGAGCTGCTCTTCGATGCGGAGCAACTGGTTGTACTTCGCGATTCGCTCCGAGCGAGACGCGGAGCCTGTCTTGATCTGGCCGGCATTGGTCGCAACCGCGAGGTCCGCGATGAATGTGTCCGCGGTCTCGCCGCTGCGGTGCGAGATGATGGAAGCGTAGCCGTGGTGAGCCCCGAGCCGGATGGTGTCGAGGGTCTCCGAGACCGAGCCGATCTGGTTGACCTTGATGAGGATCGCGTTTGCGACGCCCCTGTCGATGCCCATCTGAACCCGCTCGGTGTTCGTGACGAAGAGGTCGTCGCCAACGAGTTGGACGCTGCCGCCCTGGGTGTCGGTCTGAATCTTCCAACCATCCCAATCGTTTTCGTCCATGCCGTCTTCGATGCTGACGATCGGATACTTGGCGCAGTAGTCGGAGTAGATCTTCACGAGGCCCGCTGCGTCCACAGGCTTCTTGTCGAAGGTGTAGACGCCTTCCTTCTTGTCGTAGAACTCGCTCGCTGCGCAGTCGAGAGCAATGGAGATCTGCTCGCCGGGGCGGTAGCCGGCCGCTTCGACCGCACGCGCTACGAACGAGAGCGCCTCCTCATTGGTCGAGAGGTGCGGCGCAAAGCCACCCTCGTCGCCGACTCCCGTGGCGTGGCCGGCCTCCGCGAGCAATTTCTTGAGGTTGTGGAAGGTCTCTGCGCCGGCGCGGAGTGCTTCGGAAAAGGAGTCGAAGCCGTGCGGGACGACCATGAACTCCTGGATCTCGAGGCCGCTGTCCGCGTGGGCGCCGCCGTTGATGATGTTCATGAGCGGCGTCGGCAGCACCTGCGCCTGGATACCTCCGAGGTAACGCCAGAGGGGAAGACCGACTTCTTCGGCCGCGGCGCGAGCCACGGCCATCGAAACACCGAGAACCGCGTTGGCCCCGAGCTTGGATTTCGAGGGAGTGCCGTCATAGTCGAGCATCGCCTGGTCGACGCCGGCCTGGTCGAGCGCTTCGGCCCCAATCACCTGCGGCGCGATCTCGTTCACGACGTTTTCGACGGCCTTGAGCACGCCCTTGCCGAGGTAACGGCCCTTGTCGCCATCGCGGAGCTCGAGAGCTTCGTGCTCACCGGTCGATGCGCCCGACGGAACGGCGGCTCGGCCTGTCGCGCCACCCATCAATTCGACATCGACCTCGACGGTCGGATTGCCTCGGGAGTCCAGAATCTCTCTTGCGCCAATGGCGATGATCTCGGTCATGGTTTCACCTCGCGCTGGCCTTAGCG
>JBLYYU010000287.1:0-2700 GCA_048550275.1 Polyangiales bacterium | reverse complement strand
CTGCCTCGACAGCGCGCCTGCCGAGCAGGTCGTGCTTCCTCCGCCGAACCCGCCGCTTGCCGGTACCGGCTGTCAGGTTCGTTTCCGCGACGGCGACAGCAGCTGTGGCGCTGGCTGCGACCCCCAGACCTGTGTCCCGAACGGCACCAGCGGCCTGACCTGCACCCCAGGTCCGGACCCAGGGGTCTCGACGACCGTCACCTGCACCGACGCTTGGCTCGATTGCGAAGGCGACGGCACGCCGGATCCTTCCTGCACCTTCACCGGGGACACGGTGGGCGACCTCGAGCAGCAGCCGCCGAGCTTCCCGGGCGCACCCGGCGACGGCGGGTTCTTCGTCACCTGCATCCCGCCGTCGCTCGGCGGTTTGCCGGGCGCTACCGCAACCTGCACCGCAGTCACCACGGACGGCGACCTCGACTGTGACAAGACCAAGGTGGTCACCGTCAACTGCGTCGGAGAGGACTACTGCGCCCAGTTCGCGGCCGACGAGGGTTTCGCGAACGGCGACGCCGCATGCCAGGCGCGTGCGGGCACAGTGTGTGTAGAAAGCGTGTGCGATGAGGCGTTGAGCAGCGGCGGCACCTGCTCCGGCGGCATCTGCTGCGTGGATTCGCCCGCTCCAGCGGGCACGGACTGCTCCGGAGAGACCAGCCCAACCTGCGGTTTCCTCCCCATCGGCAGCTGCAATGGAGCGGGTGAGTGCACGGCCTTCGGTTGCTCGTCCGACACGGATTGCGATGACGGCAACGAGTGCACCACCGACGTGTGCGACCTCGTCTGTGGCATCTGCAATGGAGACGGTGGCCCCAACGACGGAAACACCTGTCAGCCGAACCCGAGCTGCGGCCCCACCGACGGCACCTGCGCGGGAGGCACCTGCGGGGCGAACGACACCTGCACCGTCCCCGCCGACTGCCCGAGCACCCCGCCGGCGCCAGCGAGCCCCCAGTGCGCGGCCCCCGTCTGCAACCCGGATGTCTGTGGCGCCACCTGCGACTTCGATCTCGACGCCAACGTCGGAGCCACCTGCGACTTCTTTGGTCCAGGCGCGGGAGGCGGTGCGTGCACGCCATCTGGCGAGTGCACGCTCGCGCCGTTCGCGTGCAGCAATGCGGGGTTCATCACGATCGGCTGCAGCAACCCGGTCGTGAACATCCTGAGTTTGCTCTTCTACTACCTCGAGGTCGACGTGAGCCCGGGCATCGTCGCGGGCGCCCCTTTCGACGCAACGCTGAGCGGCGTCGCACAGTTCCCGGTGACGTTCTTCGACATCGCCCAGACCGTCGTTCCCGGTGGTGTCTCGCAGGTGTTCCTCGACGACGCGAAGGCGACCGTTTCGGTCCGCTCGGGCGCCACGGGCCCAGACGTCCCGCTGGGCTTCGACGAAGCGCTCATCACCCCGGGCGCGGTCCCACTCTGCACCCTCGTGCCTGGGAACGCGCCGTGCGACCCAGCGAACGACGTCGACCCAGGCGATCCGACCGCCGGTAACACCGATTGCCTGCCGATATTCGCGGGCAACTTCTGCCAGGAGCGGACGGTCACGGACATCCCGACGAGCACCGATTGCTGTCCGCTCGGCGGCGGCTGCGAGTGCGACCTGCTCGGCAAAACCGGCTCCGGGTCGCAGTGCGCCCTCAACGGCTTCTGCGTCACGGGCTTCCTCAACATCCCGCTCGAGACGGTGACGCAAACCTACACCGCCGACACCTCGGGCTCAGTCCTGTTCGGCTTCTGGGACGACCCGGCGACCGACCCAGTGCAGCCCTCGACATTGAGCATCTGCACCGGCGTCCCCGCCAACGACGATGCTCGCTGCCAGAGCAATGGCGGCGACGTCCCGATCGGCGCGTACGCCCTGCCGACGGCGGTCTACTCCCAACCTACCGAGCCGATCGGCCTTCGCGTGAGTCTCGACGACGCTCTGTTCGTGCCATTCCAGTGCGCCATGGCCGAGCAAGGGGGCGCCTGCTCCATCAGCACGAACGTGGGCTGCTTGTTCAACTCGGACTGCCCGCCCGGTGAGCTCTGCATCGACCCGGGCTTCGACGACAACATCGTCGTCCCGACCCCGGACTCGTTTCTGCTTTCCTGCCCAATCAATTTCCAATGATTGGAGTGCCTGCTCATCAGGCACCCTATTCAGCTCAGAGGCATGCAGCTCCCGTCGAGGCAGAGGCACAATAGGAGATCTACGACGGGAGCGAATCGCACGACGGCGCTGCGCGTCGAGGCGTTGTTGGTGGCGCCAAGAAACGCCAACCACGCTCGGCTCTCCCGGTCGGCTCTCCTCCTCCGAGCCTAGAGCCTACCGTCGAGGGCGTCGCTGCGGCTGAGCCACCGGTCTCGGCTCGCGTGGTCTGTCCGCGCCGGCCTCGTCCTTGGCCTCCTCGCGGACATGGCGCCGGTACACCGGCGCACGCGTCCCGTCCACGTAGACACCTTCGCTAGACGCCTCGTCCACGTACCCGTCCTCGGACGGCTCATTCGGCTGTTCGGTTGGCGAAGGTTCGCTCGGTGGCCGGGCGTACGTAGGCTGAGGCACTGCGGCGCCGGCTGCCCTCACCTGTTCGAGCTCCTCCGGCGTCAGCTCCTTTTGCTCCCAGCCCGGGTCGCCGTCGATCCCCAAGCTCAGGCGGTGGTCGGCGGGCACCGCTCGAGTATCCTCCGCCGGATCCACGAGCTCTCTGATCTGTT
>JBLYYU010000286.1:0-13445 GCA_048550275.1 Polyangiales bacterium | reverse complement strand
TCCGACATGGGCACCACACTGCAGAGCCTTCTCTAAGCAACGTTCAAGTACGGGAGATCACCATGTCGAAGAAACCGATGCGTGTCGCGGTCACGGGCGCCGCAGGCCAAATTGGCTACAGCCTCCTTTTCCGAATTGCCGCTGGCGAGATGCTCGGCGCCGACCAGCCCGTCATCTTGCAGCTCGTCGACATTCCGCCGGCCATGAAGGCCGTGAGCGGCGTCATGATGGAGCTGGAGGACTGCGCGTTCCCGCTCCTCGCCGGCATGGAAGCCAGCGACAACCCGGCGGTCGGCTTCAAGGACAGCGACGTCGCGCTTCTCGTTGGGGCGCGACCCCGCGGCAAGGGCATGCTCCGAAAGGACCTGCTCGAAGCCAACGGAGCGATCTTCACCGGCCAGGGCAAGGCGCTGAGCGACTCGGCTAGCCGGGACGTGAAGGTCCTCGTCGTGGGCAACCCGGCCAACACCAACAGCTACATCGCGATGAAGAACGCGCCGGACCTCGATGCGTCTTGCTTCACCGCCATGGTTCGTCTCGATCAGAATCGCGCCATGTCGCAGGTCGCCAGCAAGACCGGGCGCGCGGTCACGGAGGTCAAGAAGGTCACGATTTGGGGTAACCACTCGGCTACCCAATACCCAGACCTCTTCAACGCCGAAATCGATGGCAAGAGCGTTGCAGCTCTCGTCAACGACCAGGCTTGGATCGAGAACGACTTCATCCCGACCGTGCAGCAGCGCGGAAAGGCCATCATCGACGCACGCGGTCTTTCGAGCGCGGCCTCCGCGGCGAATGCGGCGATCGACCACATTCGCGATTGGCATCTCGGCACCGCAGACGGCAACTGGGCCTCGATGGGGGTCCCTTCGGACGGCAGCTACGGCATCCCCGAGGGCCTCATCTACGGCTTTCCGTGCAGTTGCAGCGGCGGGAAGTGGTCCATCGTTCAGGGGCTCGAGGTCAACGACTTCAGCCGAACAAAGATGGACGCCACAGCCGCGGAGCTTCAGGAAGAGGCTGCCGCCGTAGCCCATCTGGTCTAGGCTTCCGCCGACTCCCTCGGGGGAGGCGGTTTCGTTATGCACAAGCCCAGGCTGGTCGAAGAGCACGAAGCGGCGGGCAAGTGCGTCGTCGTGGACGGCCATCACATTTTCGTTCGCGAAGAGGGGGAGGGAGAGCCCGTCCTCCTTCTTCATGGCGTGCCCGCGAGCTCGTTTCTCTACCGCAAGATGCTTCCCGAGCTCGCAGGTCGCGGTCTTCGGGCGATCAGCTTCGACTTTCCGGGGATGGGTCTCAGCGACAAGCCCGCAGGCCTCTCCTACGACTGGCACGCGTTGGCGGAGTGGATCGGACACGTCGTCGACACCTTGTCACTCCCACCGGTTCATCTGGTTCTGCACGACATCGCGGGGCCGATTGGGGCGGAATGGGCCATTCGAAACCCCGTGAAGGTGCGCTCGATCACCGTGACCAACACCTTCTTGGATGTCGCGCATTTCGCCCCGCCGTTTCCCATGCGGGCTTTCCGAATCCCGGTGGTCAGGCATCTGTTCTTTGCGGCGATGCGGACGAAAACGATGCTTCCCCTCTTTCGGCACAGCGGCGTGAAGAACCCCGACGCAGTCGATGAAGACGTGATCGAGAGCTACATCTACCTGCTCGCAAACAACGGCGGCCACCGGAGCTTTCTCCGAGTCATGGAGGGCTTCGACCTCAGCGAGAAGCACAGGGATTGGCTTCGTGATGGCTTGCTCGCGATCGACAAACCCATGCAGCTGATTTGGGGCGAGGAAGAGGTCGCCATTCCAAAGGCGCAGATGCACTACATCAAGCAGGTGTTTCCATTGCGCGCCGAGCATCGGGTCGACGCCGCTCACTTCTACCAGGAGGAGCGACCGGCGGTCGTTGCGGCGCATATCGCGGCTTTCGCCGAGGACATTGCCCGCCAAGGAAAACGCGCTACAAACGCGCCGACCTGAAACGAAAACGCAGGAAAAGAGGAGCCAACATGGCTGTCGAACGGACCCTTAGCATCATCAAGCCCGACGCCGTCGAGCAGAACAACATTGGTAACATCATCGCCATGATCCAAGGCGCAGGCCTGAGGGTTCTCGGCATGCGGATGCTGCACCTGAGCCGCGCTCAGGCCGAGGGCTTCTACGAGGTTCACAAGGAGCGGCCGTTCTTCGGCGAGCTCGTCGAGTTCATGACCCGCGGCCCCGTCGTGGTCACGGCGCTCGAGGCGGACGATGCGGTTTCGCGCTACCGCACGCTGATGGGCTCGACCAACCCGGCCGAGGCCGATGACGGCACCATCCGCAAAGCCTACGGCACCGATATTGGCGAGAACGCTTGCCACGGCTCCGATAGCGTCGAGAACGGCAACATCGAGGTCGGCTACTTTTTCCCCGAGTACCTGCTCAAGTAAGTGATGGGCGACTCGAGCGAAAACCAGCTGCGCCCGCTCATCGAGCAGGCGTTCGAAGACCGTTCCAAGCTCGGAGGCGCCGAACACCGCGCCGCCGTCGAAGAGACCATCGAGCTGCTCGACAAGGGCAAGCTCCGGGTCGCGACACGCGGCGACGACGGCGAGTGGACCGTTCACGCCTGGACCAAGCAGGCCATCCTTCTCTACTTCGGCATTCGCCAAATGGAGCGGGTCGAAGTGGGCGCGTACGAGTACCACGACAAGATCCCGCTCAAGAGGAACCTCGACGAGCAGGGGGTTCGCGTCGTGCCTCCCGGAACGGTTCGCTACGGCGCGCACATGGAGCCAGGTGCCATCCTCATGCCCGGCTACGTGAACATCGGGGCCTACGTTGGAGCGGGCTCGATGGTCGATACCTGGGCCACGGTTGGATCTTGCGCGCAGGTCGGCAAGGGCGTGCACCTGTCCGGCGGCGTCGGCCTCGGAGGCGTGCTGGAACCCCCTGGCGCGAAACCTGTAATCATCGAGGACGGGGCTTTCGTTGGCTCCCGAGCCATCGTGGTCGAAGGCTCACGCATCGGTGAAGAGGCGGTGCTCGGCGCCAACGTGGTCATCACGGCGAGCACGAAGATCATCGACGTCACGGGGCCCGAGCCGGTTGAATCGCGCGGCTACGTGCCACCTCGCTCGGTGGTCATTCCCGGCACCCGGACCAAGAAGTTCCCCGCCGGCGAGTATCAGATCCCCGTCGCCTTGATCATCGGCAAGCGCAAAGCGAGCACCGACAAGAAGGTGACATTGAACGACGCGTTGAGGGACTTCGGCGTCTCCGTGTAGAGGCCCGGCCTTCGGCGCCAGCGCTGCTGAGCGGGACCGGGCGCATGAGACTGCCATCGGTTCCGCCGCACGACGCATCTCCCCGCGGGCGGGAGGGATACGGCGACCGGCGCGCTTCATCATTCACTGGTTGATGCCGCTAGGCTATCCGTGTTTAGATGTCCAATGCGAAGCATCCTCCTCCTTTTGGCTGTCGGCCTGCTGATCAGCGGCGACTCGTTCACGACCGAAGCTCGTGCCGAAGCCACGCACCAGTTGCGAATCGCGACTCTGGCGCCGCGCCAATCGCCGCTCGGCGACGTCTACCACAATCTGAAAATCGGCATGAAGAAGCGGACCGATGGTCAGGTGATCATGAAGATGTACTACGGGGGTGTCGCGGGCGACGAGATCTCCGTCGTCCGAAAGATGCGCGTAGGTCAGCTCGACGGTGCGCTGATCACCTCCACGGGGCTTTCGGCGCTCGTTCGCCAAGTGCTGGTCATGGAGGCGCCCGGTTTGATTCGAAGCTACCCCGAGCTCGACGCGGTGCGTGAAGACCTCGCGCCTCAGCTCGAGGCGCTCTTCGACAAAGCCGGGTACAAGCTCATCGCCTGGGGCGACGCCGGCAAGACGCGAATCTTCTCAACCCACAAGATCTTCGCGCCCTCCGATCTTCGCAACGTGCGTCCTTGGGTCTGGCGCGACTCGGCGACCATGCGAGCCTTCATCAAGGCCGCGGGTGCCAATGGCGTTCTGCTCAACCTCCCGGAGGTGTATTCGGGCCTGCAGACCGGCATCATCGACACGGTGATCGCTTCGTCGGTCGGTGTCCTCGCATTTCAATGGCACACCAAGCTGAAGACCATGGCGAAGCAGGCGGGTGGCATCGTCACCGGCGCTTTCGTCATCAGGAAAGAGCACCTCGAGAAGCTTCCGCAGGAAGCACAGGACTACCTCGCTGAGGTGTCGGGTGAGACCGAAGACGTGTTCCGTCGAGAAGGTCGAAAGATTGACGACGAAGCGGCGATCACGCTTTCGAAGCGCCTCAAGGTCGTGAACCTGTTCCGAGCGCAACGTCAATGGGAAGCCGTGCAGTTCGAGGCGCGCGAGTCCCTGGTCGGGCGTATGTACTCCCGGTCACTTCTGAACCGCGTTCAGGAAATCCTCAAGAAGTAGCGACCACTCGCTACTCTTCGAGCAGCGGTGGATTGTCCCGTGCCCACTGGTACGCCATGTAGGACGAAACCACGTGGCAGATCCATCCGAGAAATCCGCCGGTTCCAATCCAAAGGCCCGGCGTGATGATCAGCCACACGAGCCCACGCATGAACTTGCCGTTGTAGAACTGGCCAAGGCCGGGGATGACGAATGACAGAACTGCCGCGTTGCCTGGTCGTTCCATAGGCTTAGAGTGTGTCGGCTATTTCGCTTGTCAATGGCCGCGCCGCTCGATTGCGCCGCGGCCGAAACTCTGGCACCGCTCAGGATCGTGAAGCTCTCAGCTGACAGACTGGCTCCAGCCACGCACCCGGTCGCTCGCTTGCCCGCGGAGTGGGAGGCCAGCGTCCGCGCCTGGGGCGAGCCCAAATATCGCGGAGAACAGATCTTCGATTGGATACACCGTCGCGGCGTCCTCGACCCGGACGAGATGAGCAATATTCCGAAGCGTCTACGCGAACGGCTCAAAGAAGAAGGGCTCGGCTGGCCCATCGAGATCGTCTCCGCGCACGAGTCGTCAGACCAAACGAAGAAGCTCCTGCTTGGCATGCCCGACGGCGAAAAGGTCGAGACCGTTCTCATCCCGCAACTCGGCGACCCGCGCTTGGTCACCCAGTGCATTTCGAGTCAGGTGGGCTGCGCCATGGGCTGTGTGTTCTGCGCCTCCGGCGTGGCCGGCTTGAAGCGTCAGATGTCCGACGCCGAGATCGTGGCCCAGGTGTTGCTCGGCCGCCGCGAGCTCGGCCCCGAACAGCGGGTCCGAAACGTGGTCTTCATGGGCATGGGCGAACCGCTCCACAACTACGACGCAGTGGCGCGCGCCCTCGTGCTGCTGACCCACCCGGACGGCCTCGATCTTTCCAAGCGGCGCGTGACGGTCTCGACCAGCGGTCTCGTCAAGCAGATCGACCGGCTCGGCCAGGACTTCGACGGGCAGGTGCAGCTCGCGGTCTCGCTTCACTCCGTCCGCGATCTGGACCGAAGCAAGATCATGCCAATCAATCGCAAGCACGGTCTCGCAGAGCTCACGGACGCCCTTCGCCGGTACCCGCTTTCGAAGCGTCAGCGCATCACAATCGAGTACACATTGATCGAGGGGTTGAACGACACGGTGCGCGACGCCAACGAGATGGTCGACCTTCTCCGGGGGATTCCGGTGAAGGTCAACCTCATCCCGATGAACCCCATCACAGCGTCTGAGCTGCGCGCGCCAGACATGGGCCATGTGACGCGTTTCCAGGAACAGCTCACCCGCCGAGGCCTCTCCGTCTTCATACGCAAGACGCGCGGAGACGATGTCGCGGCTGCGTGCGGGCAGCTCGCTTTTCACGGCGAAGGCCCGCGACGCGCAGGCTAGAGGCTGCCGCGCGCTGTGAGGGCTTTCACGATGTCCGGTCGTTCTTTGTCGACGTCGTCCGGCGTCTTGATGGGCTGGAACCTCGCGTCCGGACCGTGGCGTTCCACCCGGAGAAAGGCCGAATCGAGGAACGACGTGAGCTCGCCCACAAGACGCTCGAACTGAACCGCCGGCTTACCGTCGACGGTTTTGTTCACGGCAAACCAGGTTAGAGGAAAGTCCGAGTCGATCGCTGCGGCGTCGAGCACAAACGTGTTCGTGTTGAACACCGGAATCCGTTCCTGATCGAAGTCTTCTGGAAAGCGAAACGCTTCCACGATCTGGGGGCGGCCGTCGACGCGGGCTGGCGCGCCGCCTTTGTCGCCCGGCTCCTTGGGAGCCATCTCCGCTGTCAGAGCCGCGCCGGACTCCAAGTGCGCTCCAATGATCGCCGGGTCGAGTGTGGCGGTGAGGTTGTCGACGTTGGACATCATGAGTATTCGGCCGCCGGCTTCGCGGAACTCCTTGAGCACGCCGGAACGTCGAAGCGCGAACGTGAGGTCGCCATGGCCGGGTGCGTGCGCCGAGAGCTCGCCGGATGCATCCCGAAAGAGGTCACCCTCCGGCGTGACGCGCAGTGAGATGAACTGCGGAAAAGTCCTGATCGGCACACGCTCAGTGCTGAGCGGCTCAGCTAGGCGTTGGATGTCTTCGTGAGTCGCAAAGCTCGACATCAGGTAGACGGGGATCCTAGCGTTTGCGCGCTCAGCGACCGCGGCGATGTCTTTGAGCTTGAGCTCGAGGAAGGATTGGCCGTCGAGCACTTCGACTGCCGCTTTGACCACACCCCCGAAACGGGTCGCCATCCCTCCAGCGAGGATGACCGCGGCGACTTCGCCTCTGCGCATCGCCTCTTGCCCCCGTTCCGTGAGCTGTCGGCGGAGATCCCCTCCGAGCGGTGGGAGAGCTTGAAGGTCGCCTGCTTCAGGCGGCTCGACCTGGCCAGTGAGCCTGTTCTGAGCGGCCCCGAGTTGCCCCTGGAGCATCCGTTCGTTCAAGGATTCGAAGGGGATATCCTCAAATCCGTAGCGTTGAAGAAGTTGGGCGGTTGCTGCGTCTATTTGTCGTGAAATCATCAGAATCGCCGAAACCCAAGCACTTTCTAGGCTCTCTGTCGAGCGGGCGGCGCCCGCGAGGCCGTTGGGGGATGACGGCGGACCCAGGCGGACATACACATAGGGGAGGGCCCATGGATTACCTCGTTCGGTTCACCGCTGTCGTTTCGCTCGGCGCCTTGCTGATGCTCGGCGCTCCGGTCTCCGCGGACTACGAAGGCTCGGATGGCTACGGCAGCTCGGATGGGTACGGATTTGAAGTGCCCCACGACGGCTATCGGCAAGAAGTGGTGGTCACTCAGGAAGGCGGGGACGCCACCTACGTCGTCATCGAAGCTGAGGACGGCACGACCGAGCAGATGGATGGAGAGACCATCATCGTGGTCGAAGAGCCGGCACCCGTTGCGGCCACCGAGCACGCTCCCCCCGCACCGAAGACAGTCGTCGTCGTCCAGCCGGAGGTTCGTTGCTCCGAGGGGATCTGGGTTGAGGGTCACTGGGCCTACGGCAATGGTGACTACGTTTGGGTCGACGGGCACTGCGTCGTCGAACGCGTGGACTACGTCTTCGTTCAGCCGCGCTGGGATTTCTACGCGAGCGTTTGGTGGTTTGTGCCCGGCTACTATCGACCGTGCGGCGTCTTCGTCGGCTTCGGTTATCACCGGCCTCGGCACTGGTTCCCGCCGTACCACCATCCGTACTACCGCACCCGGCATCCGGTGCCCGTGCACAGAACGGTGCCGCGTCGCCCGACCGTCGCCCGCCCAACCCGCGGTGTAGTTGGCCGTCCGATCCCAGGAACGGGTCGAGCTCCAGCGGTGCGCCGCAATCCGGCGACGTACGGCCGCACGGGCACAGTCGGCCGTGCAGGCGCTCAGCCTAGCCGCGTAGGAACGGTGGCCCGCTCGCCCAACGGACGAACCGGCACCGTGTCTCGCACTCAGCCTAGCCGCGTAGGAACCGTGACGCGCTCGCCCAACGGACGAACCGGCACCGTGTCTCGCACTCGGCCGAGCAACACGCGCGTCGATTCGGTCAGTCGTCGGGGCGTGAACCCCTCGCGAACCACCGTCGTCCATCGGCCGCCTACCTCTACGGTATCGAGGACGCGGGCCGTAGGCCGGACCGGGAGCGGCCCGACGCTCACGAGCGCCGCACCACGTTCGAGACCGAGCAACTCGATGGTGAGCCAGCCCCGGGTGAACCCGTCGCGAGCCAGCAGCGTCCGCCGGCCGGCGTCGATGGGGAATTCCCGATACTCGATCAGCCGCCCGTCGAGCAGTCGCTCTAGCGCCACTCCGGCGCGCACGACTAGCGTTCGTCGGCCGAGCTTCGGTTCCTCCGGCTCGAGGAGCAGCGTCAGCCGTCCCAGCACGGGCTCTCGTCCCAGCATGGGGTCACGTCCGAGTTTCAGCCGCCCCAGCATGGGCTCCCGCCCCGGCGGTTTCTCTCGTCCTTCCGGGGGGTTCGGCGGTTCTAGAAGCGTGCCAACCGCCCGCAGCCGTTAACCCTTCGCGGAGTCTTTGCTCCGTAGGGGGTGCGGTGTAACCCTACTTAGGGGAAGTCCTTCTAACCCTATAGAGCTTCCGTGCGCCGTCGTTACCGAGAACCAGTCGCCATTGCCTTCGCGCTCGCGTTGTTCGCATCGCTGTCGGTGCATCTTCCTGTGTACGACATCCTCGGCGGGCTGGCCGATCGAATACGCCTTCAGGAGGAAGAAGCCCGGAAGAACGAGCAACTCGAGCCGGTCGAGGTCGACTTCGAGGTGCCCGGCGACTCTGCGTCTACCCGCCCCAAGAAGAAGGCGGAACGGAAGCGCGCAAAGCGGAAGCGCGAGCGCATTGCTCAGGCGCAGCCGGTTCAAGCGGAGCCTCAGGCCCAGTCTCAACAGAAGCCGACCCCGCCCCCTCCTCAGACCTCGCCACAGGCCGTGCAGCAGCACAGCGCAACTCCGGATGAGGCCCCGGATAATCCTCAATTCATTGCCGAGGAGAACAATCGGGTCGAAGAGCAGACCGTGGCCCGCGTACGGAACATGGTGCGCGACGACGAGTTGCCGTCCCCGGGCAGGCAACAGAAGGCGTCCGATACCTTGGAGGAGCAAGGCAACTCCAATGAACAGGAAATAGCCGAGGCTCGCGAAAAAGAAGGAAGCGACGCGCGCAAGGTTACGGAGGACGAAGCGCGGCGGAAGCGCCCCGACAAAGCAATCGAGGCAGATCCGACTCAGGCTGAGCGGGTGAGCCGCGTCGCGCCAAGCGGAAAGCAATCGCCTACCGCGGGAGACCGAGCGGCCGAGGCAGCCGACGAGACGATCACCATCACCGATCCCGCTGGTACCTTCAGCATCCGGAGGCCCAGCAATTCTTCGCAGGGTGGCGGACAGCGCGCGAAGGGCCGCGGTCCGGGCGGCAAGATGGCCTGGTCGAAATTCGAAGCGGCGGTGGGCTCGAAAAAGCTAGAGGCGGATCGAAGGGCCTACCTCGCCGAGCGAAAATCGTCGCAACGAGGGATCTCGCGAGAGAAGACTTGGAACGAGTTCCGGGCCGCCATCGAGAACTACGTACCCGGCGTGAAGCCTGGCGCGACGACAGCGCTCAATGCGGCCGCCTCGCCGTTCGCGGCGTACATCGCTGCCGTGCATCGGCGAATCCACCAGGAGTTCGCCGACCGATTCCTTCGAAGTCTGCCGATCGGCGGCAGCCCGTACCAGGACCCCACCTTGATGACCAAGCTCGAAGTCGTGCTCAATCGCGACGGTTCGGTCCATCGGGTTGGCGTGGTTCGGTCGAGCGGGCTCTTGCCGTTCGACTTCGGCGCCTTCAACTCGGTGTTGCGAGGGCAGCCGTACCCGTCGCCGCCCTCGTCCATTTTGAGCGGTGACGGCCGGGTCTACTTCCATTGGGGCTTCTATCGGAACCAGCGGCAGTGCGGCACGTTCAACGCGGAGCCGTACATCCTCGCGAGCCCCCGCGGCGGAAAAGGTCGACGGGACGGTCTGACCGACGCGCCGGACTGGGACACCGTCGTTCCGGCGGACGCGACGCCGACCTGGCGAACGCGCGAAGAGGAGTCGAACGAGGACGACGAGCCCAAGAGGCCTCCCGAGAAGTCTCCGCCAGCACAACCGAGGGAGCCCAAAGAGGAAGCGCCCGAGGTGCCGCCTGCGCCGCCTGGCGCCGGCTTGGGATGAGCAGCTCCTCGGACCTGACGGCACGAGTCAAAGCGGAAGCGCGCGGGCTCGGCTTCGCTCGAGTCGGCGTCGCCGAAGCAGGGTTTCTCGAAGAGGAGGGGGAGCATCTGGACGCCTGGCTCGGGGACGGGCGCCACGGGCAGATGTCCTGGATGGCGGAGACGTCGGAGGTTCGAAAGGACCCGCGAGATTCGCGAATGCTCGATCGCGCGCGCAGCGTCGTCGTACTGGTAGCCCCTTACCTTCGCCGGAGTGCGTACCAGGGACCGCCACCGGCCCGCGTGGCCAAGTACGCGCTCGGCCGTGACTACCACAACGTGCTGACGAAGAAGAGCCGCAAGCTTGCGAGGCTCCTCGAGAACGAGGGATTCGTCTCGCGAGTTGCGGTCGACTCGAAACCGGTGTTCGAGCGTGCCTGGGCAGAACGTGCCGGAGTGGGCTTCGTCGGCAAGAACTGCTGTCTGATCGTTCCTGGAGTCGGCTCGCACGCCTTTCTCGCCTGCGTCGTCACGACAGCGGAACTAGTCGCCGACGAGCCCATGGCGCGCCGCTGCGGAGCTTGCACGCTTTGTCTCGAGGCTTGCCCGACGGACGCGTTCAGTGAGCCGAGGAACCTGGACGCTCGGAAGTGCATTTCGTATCTGACGATCGAAAACCGGGGACCCATTCCCGTCGAGTATCGAAAGGCGCTTGGGCCGTGGCTCTTCGGCTGTGATGTTTGTCAGGACGTCTGCCCGTACAACCAGAGCTCGGCATCGCCGGAGGCAGCGCTCGAGGCCTTCGAGCCGGGTGAGCGCTGGGCCCAGATAGAGGCTTCTGCGTTTCTTGAAATGAGCGAAGAGGAGTTGAGAGCCTGGGGCGAGGGCTCTCCCGTGAAGCGCGCCCGGCGCGAAGGTTTGGCGCGCAACGCGGCGCTGGTGCTCGGGAATCGCGGAGACCGGACTCATCTGCGCGTGCTGGACGACGCGCGGCGCAACGATCCGTCGGACGTCGTTCAGGAGGCCGCGGCCTGGGCTGGGGACGAGCTCAGGCGTCGTCTGGCTGACGAACGATAGTCTCGAGAGCTTCGAGGAGTGGGTTCAGGCCCTCTCGCGTGGCGGAGCTTATCGCGAACACCTGATAGCCCCGTGGCTCGAGGGCTTTGCGAACGTCTTCGTATGCTTCGGAAGCCTCGGGCAGGTCGCATTTGCTCACGGCAACGACCATGGGGCGCTCAGGCAGGCTCGCGTCGAAACTCCCCAACTCGGACATGAGAGCGTCGAAGTCCGTGACAGGATCGCGGCCCGGGCTCGGGTCGATGCTGAGCATGTGCAGGAGCACGCGAGTGCGCTCGACGTGCTTCAGGAAGCGCAGTCCGAGGCCTGCGCCTTCGGCCGCGCCTTCGATGATGCCCGGGATATCTGCGATGACGAATGTGCGGTCGACTCCCAGCGAGACCACGCCGAGGTTGGGCACCAGAGTCGTGAATGGGTAGTCGGCGACTTTCGGGCGGGCGCGGGAAACTGTGGCGATGAAGGTGCTCTTGCCGACGTTTGGAAAGCCCACGATGCCGACGTCGGCGAGGAGCTTGAGCACGAGCCGAACCTTCTTTCGCTCGCCGGGGGTGCCTGGACCGGCGCGGCGCGGCGCCCGGTCGTGCGGGGTCGCGAACTTCATGTTGCCACGGCCGCCGCGACCGCCCTGTGCGACCACCAGCTCAGCGCCCGACGCTCGGAGGTCCGCGAGGAGCTCTCCGGTCTCCTGATCATAGATCTGTGTGCCGACGGGGACCTGGATTCGGATGTCTTGGCCGGCCTTGCCGTACTGATCCTTGCCGCGACCATCCTCGCCACGTTCCGCGCGAACCACCTTGCGGTAGCGAAGATCGAGAAGGGTCGAGAGCCGCTCGTGCGCAACCAGGACTACGCTACCTCCGCGGCCTCCGTCGCCTCCGGACGGGCCCCCGAGGGGAACGAACTTCTCGCGACGAAATGCGACGCAGCCGTTCCCCCCATCGCCCGCAGCGACGTCCAGCGATACCTCATCGACGAAATCCACGCTGCTCAGTACGTCGGCCTCAATGCCCGAGCAACCGACTTCGGGCTCGAACAAATCGGCGGGATGCGTACACTGCACAAGTGAGGAGTACCCCCGACGACTCCGAATCGGCGTCGAGAAACGCTGCGTTCGTCCAAGCTTTGGCAGCCAAGAGCTTGGAAACAGTGCGTTTAACGGAAGCTCTGAGCATCGCCCCCGACGATGAATCGGCCCGAGCTGGGCTTGCCGAGCATCTGGATGAGCTCCGGCGATCGGCCTCGGAGCATGGTTTGTCGCACCTGGAGACTGCAGTCGCCGAGGCCCTCACACGCCTGGAGCGGGAGGTGTTCAGCCCCGCTTCGCTCCGGGCCGTTCGCGTTCTCGCTTGGCGCTACGAGCCGCTCGCCGCCTTGCCCGGTCAGTCCGGGACTCATCCGGTGGCCCCGACTCCCGAGGAGGCGAGCCTGCGCGGGCGCCGAATCCTGGTCGCCGACGATGAGTCGGAGGTGCGCTGGTTCTACGTTGGCGTGCTGCGGGAGTCGGGAGCGCGGGTCATCGAAGCGCGCGACGGTGTCGAGGCGCTGGACCTCGCCAAGGTCGAATCCCCGGACGTCATCCTCGCGGATATCGTGATGCCGCGCCTCGACGGGCTTGCGCTCTGCGCGGCGGTGCGTCGTGAGCCTCTGCTCGATGGGGTTCCAGTCGTGCTTTTGTCTTGGCGCGACGACTTCCTGCATCGAATGCGCGAGCTGCGCGCGGACGCCCAAGGCTACCTGCGGAAGGAAGTTCCGGCGCGCCAAGTCCTCGATCGCGTGACCGGCGTGCTCGAGCCTCTCACCCGTTTGGAGGCGGCTCTTCGTGGTGAGCACGAGGCGCGCGGAGACTTGGAAGAGCTCGGCGTCTCGCGGTTGATCGGCGCGGTAAGACGCCAGCGACCCAGCGCCAGCATCGTGATTCAAGATCCGTGGAGTCTGTTTGAGCTGGTGCTTCAGGAGGGCCGAATCGTCGGCGTGACCCGGACAGCGATCGACGGAGCGATCACTAAAGGTCCCGCCGCGTTTCCGGCGCTGGTGGGAATGAGCTCCGGGCGTTTCGTGGTCGCGGAGCGAGCGGCGGTCGAGGACGGCGCCGAGCGCGAGTCCTTCGACCAGGAATTCTCCGAAGCGACTCTGCGACTCGGGACGTTTCTCAACACGATAGCGGCGCACCCAGGTTGTAGGGTGGAGTTCGATTCGGACGTCCTCGGGACCTATGTCCGACATTCGCCGATTCGGGTTCGGCGCCTCATCGCCGCCCTGGTCGCGGGCGGCCCGCCCG
>JBLYYU010000285.1:0-7863 GCA_048550275.1 Polyangiales bacterium | reverse complement strand
GCAGCGCCGACCGAGCTCAGTGCGTTTGCCTGGGCTCTGTCGGACGGAGCTGCGTTCGACCCGGTCGAGACGACCTTCCACGGGGAGCCGACCCGAGAAGGCAGCTTCCTTTTCGACTTCGGCTCCGTCGCGGGTCACACGCCAGTGATGGCGCTCGTCTCGCTACTGATGATGGCGCTAGCGCTGCGCGGCGGGCACCGGCAGCGCTTTGGCTTCTTCAGATGGCGCGTCAGATGCTGAGCTGACCCGAGCGAAGCAAGTAAGCGAGGCGCTTGCGTTGCTCGGGGTCCAGCATTTCGTGCGTCTTCGCCAGAGTGGTGAGCACTTCTTCTTTGAGACGCTCGGCGGCTTCAACCCGCGCGCTCAACGCCTCGGCTGCGCCCGCCTGGTCGAAGTCGTGCTTTTCTACAGCGTCTGCGATACCGGCGATGCTCCGTTGCTCGTCGAGCCGGGCCTGTGCCCGTTCGGTTTTCAAGAGGTTGAGGATGCCGGCGAGCGTGTCGACTTGCTCGTCGTCGAGGTCGAGCTTGTGGGTCATGTAGCGGAGTGGCCGCCGAACCCCGAAGCCCGAGCCATGTCGGCTCGCGCGGTGGTGCCCGTCGTGGCCGTGACGCTCTCGCCAGCCACCTCGCCCGCATGCCGAAGCGCGTTCTTCGCCGCCGCGATCTTCCTGAGATCGCTTCCATCGATAATAGAAACCTGGATGCATTGTGTTCTCCTAACGGCCCGGGGCAGTCGCTCCCGAGCGGGTTCAAAGGGCGGGCAGAACGCCACGCCCCGTTGGGAGGACTCTAAGGACGGGGTCCCGACTTGGCAAGCTTGGCGTCCCTCGGAGGCGCTGCTACGAAGGCGGCATGCTGAGGATCGCGCTCATCGCCTCGCTGCTCTTGTCGAGCGCAAGCTGCCAGGGCTCCGAAAACACACCGGCGGTGGAAGACGGTTCCTTTTCGCCTGCGCTTTTCGCGGACCCGCCTGCCGAGTTCCGAGCGCAGACGCGATGGTGGTGGCCGGGCGCCTCTGTGGAGGACGCCACGCTTCGCGAACAGTTGGGGGAGTTTGCCGAGCTCGGATACGGGGCGGTGGAAATCCAGCCATTCATGGCGGCTCTCACAAACGCGGCCTTGCAGGACGACGAACGCATTCGTGCGGTGGGCGATACGAGGTTTCTCGAGCAGCTGCGTACGGTTGGATGCGCGGCGAAGGAGCTCGGGCTCGACTGGGATCTCACGTTTGGCAGCGGCTGGTCCACGGGCGGCGTGGGCATCGAGGAGGACGGCGCGAGACAGCTCATCGCTGCCGAGCTGACTCTCGAAGGACCGATGATCTACGTCGGCGCGCTGCCGCTCGCCGAACCGCCAGCTTGGATTGGCGCAACCAACAGCATTCTCCTGGCGATTGACGGGTTCGACGAGGCGCTCGTGTTGCGCTCCGTGCTTGGCGCCGAGGTCATCGACGAGCCGGACGACCCACCTGCCACGCTCGGCGAGGTCGTGGACCTATCCCCAAGCGTGGAAGACGGGACGCTCACCTGGGACGTTCCGGCGGGGACACACAGGGTGTTCGCCATCTACGAAAACCGGACGCTGCACTTTCCCGCGGGCGGCGCGTACCCGGGCGCGCTCGAGGATGCACGCATCATCGACCATCTCGATCGGCGCGGTGTGGAGGCGTTTCTCGAGTCCGAGTTTGGCGCGTGGATCGGGGCGGTCACAGACTGCCCTCCCCGCGCGGTCTTCGTCGACAGCTTCGAGCTGGTGGGCGAGCTTCCCTGGACGACGTCGTTTGGGGAGCGGTTCCAAGCTTCACTCGGGTACGATTTGGGTCCGTTTCTACCGTTCGTCTTTTTGGAAGGCGGCGAGTCGGAGTACGTGAACATCCTGCGGCCCAATGTTCCGGCGCGGTATCGGGCGGCCGATGAGCGGGGACAGAGGGCCCGTGAGGACTATGAGTCGTTCCGGAGCGCCCAGTTTTCCACGGAGCTCATCGGGACCCTGCACGATTGGCTCCAAGACGAAGGAATCGACCTTCGGCTCCAAGCGCACGGTGGGTACGGCGATGCGCTCGACACCTATGCGATGGCCGAAGTACCGGAAGCCGAAGGCCTGTACGCCGGCGGCTCGTACGATTTCCTTCGCCTGGCCGCATCGGCGGCTCATATCGGCGGCCAGCGCTACGTCAGCAATGAGACGCTGGTGTCGATTGGGAAGGTCGAGCTGAGCGAGGCCGAGGCACGCCTCGTGATTGGACGGGCGTTCAGTGCCGGAATCAATCGGCTGGTGCATCATGGGAACGCGTACCCGTACCCGCACGGCGATGGGGAGCGCTGGTTCCCCTTTCATCCTCTCGCGGACAGCGCGTTCACGACCGGACCGGTCGACCTGACATTCGACATCCACCCGGAGGCGTCGATTTGGGGAGCGCTTCCCGCGTTGAATAAGATGTCAGCCCGCTTGAGCTACGCGCTGAGCCGTGGCTCGGCTGCTCCGGAACTGGCCTGGCTCTACCCAGATTGGGAAGTTGTGAACTTTCCGAACTTTGGTGTGGAACCGGTCGAATTCGAATCCGATACGAGCAAGGTGCTTCGGCGCGCGGGCTTTGGCTACAGCCGGATCAGCAGGTCGACCCTGGCCGCTTCTACCAGCGAGGCGGGAGTGCTGCGCGCGGGCGAAGGGAGCTTCGGCGCCCTCCTCGTCGAAGGCACGGAGGCCGCGGCGCCGGAGACGCTCGCCGGCGTGCAGCGCGCGGTCGATGAGGGCGTGACGGTGATTTGGCTTGGGGAGTTCCCAGCCCGTGCGGATGGGCTGGTCGATGCGGAAGCGCGGGATGCGGCGCTCGATGCGCTGGTTGAAACCCTGCGTGCGGCTGTCGTCGTCGTCGGGTCGGTCGAGGAGATTCCAGCCGCCCTGGCAGACGCGGGTCTGAGACCCTCTCTCAGTCCGGTCGATTCGGGCGGGCTTCGGCTTTCGGTGGAGCGGCGCTCAATCGACGGCGGAGACCTGTATTTCCTGTTCAACGAGAGCTACGAGGAGCGTAGCGATGCCCTTCGAATTGAGGGGGCGTTTACGGGAGCGCTCTTGCTGGATCCGGAGACCGGCGGCTCTGCGCCCGCCGAGCTCGACGACGACGTAGTCACCGTGACGTTGCCCGGCGCTCGGGGGGCTGTCCTTTGGGTGCAGCGGGCCGAGTAGCGCGTTTCGGCTTCAAAGCATCTGCTAGTCTCCCCCTGAGCCCATGTCAGCGGTTGAAATCCAGTTCATCGGGAGTGGCGACGCCTTTGGAAGTGGGGGGCGATTTCAGACCTGCATCGGTGTTCGCAGCGGCGACGACTTCTTTTTGGTCGACTGCGGCGCCTCGTCGCTCGTGGCCATGCGGAAGCAGGGCGTCGACCCGCGCGAGGTGAGCAGAGTGCTCATCACGCACCTGCACGGCGACCACTTCGGCGGCCTGCCTTTCTTTCTGCTGGATGCCCAGCTCGTCTCCAAACGAGACGCGCCACTCACTATCGCAGGGCCGCCAGGCCTCCGAGACCGCCTCATGCAAGCGATGGAAATCCTCTTCGCCGGCTCCTCCAAAGTCGAGCCACGGTTCGACCTGGACATCGTCGAGCTGAGACAACGCGACCCGACGATGGTCGACGGCGTGCTCGTGACAGCGTTCCCCGCCGCGCACTCGAGCGGCGCGCCCTCGTACAGCCTACGAGTCGAAGTCGCCGACAAGGTCTTCACTTATTCCGGTGACTCGCAATGGACCGACGCACTCATCGAGGCGTCCAACGACGCGGATCTCTTCGCCTGCGAGTGCTACGTTTTCGACACCGACGTCCCGCTCCACAACAGCTACGCGAGAATCATGGAGAACCGCCGGCGGATGACGTGCAAGCGGCTCATCCTCACGCACATGAGCGACGACATGCTCTCGCGGCTTTCCGAAATCGACGCCGAGACCGCGGAGGACGGCAAGACAGTGGTCCTATAGGTGCTAGAAAGGCGTTCTACACCATGGCAGGCAAGATTCTCGTTTATGGTTCGTACGGGTACACCGGCGATTTGATTGCGCGCTTCGCGAAGGAAGACGGCGTCGACGTCGTGCTATCTGGGCGAAACGCACGGCGGCTCAGCAACCAGGCGAAGCGCTACGGCTTCGAGTCGGTGACGGCGGACGTGGCGCATCCGGATTCGATTCGAAACGCTCTTCGGGACGTGGACGTCGTGGTGCATTGCGCCGGACCGTTCGCGCACACCTTCGCAGCGATGGCCCGCGCCTGCATCGAGACCGGCACGCACTACACCGACATCACCGGAGAAGCAGAGGTGTACGAGGCGCTCTGGGCGCTGGACGACGAGGCGAAGCGCGCCGGCGTGATGCTCTTGCCCGGGACGGGCTTCGACGTGGTCCCTTCGGATTGTCTGGCGGCGCACCTCAAATCGCGATGCCCGGACGCCACGCACCTCGAGCTCGCCTTTCGAGGACGGGGTGGCGGGGTTTCTCATGGCACGGCGAAGACCATGGCCGAGAACTTCCACCGCGGCGGGACGGTTCGACGGGACGGAAAGCTCGAGCAAGTCCCGGTGGCCTGGAAGACACGCATGATTGACTTCGGGGACGGAAAGCCGACGCACTGCATGTCGATTCCCTGGGGCGACGTGGTCACGGCGTACAGGAGCACGGGCATCCCGAACATTCTGGTCTACACGGGCGTGCCAAAGCGCCCGGCGACCTTGCTTCGGCTCGCGCGCCCTCTCCTTCCACTCTTCGGCACCCGGCCCGCGCAGAAGATGATTATGAAGCGCATCGAGGCAGCGCCAGTGGGACCGGACGACGAAGCGCGCGCGAGCGCATACAACGAGCTCTGGGGCGAAGCGAGGGCGGCTGACGGACGAAGCGTGGTGTCGCGGCTTCGTACTCCCGAGGGCTACACGCTGACCGCCCGGATGTCGTTGGACATCGCGCAGAAGATTTGCAGAGGCGAGCACACGACCGGCTTCCAGACGCCATCGACCGCCTACGGCAAGGACTTGATTCTGGAGCTTCCCGGCGCCGAGCGCTTCGACGACTAGTGCCGGCCGGCTCGACTAGAGCACAGCGGCGACCCGATGGGCGTCGAGCCAATCGCCGATCCGGGGCCAGACCTCCGCACGCGCTTCCTTGCTGACGATCATTTCGATGTGCCCGTAGTCCTTGCTGAAGCCCTGGGCGGTGCCGAGGAGAATCCATTCCTTGTCGTCACTGCCCACGGCGTCGAAAAGGAACCGGCAACCCGGGACCGGGTCCATCGTGTCGTTGGCCGCGGCGAAAGCGAGCAGCGGTACGTTGGCCCGGCGGATGCCTTCCCAATAGTCCCGTCCGTCGGCGGTTCGCCAATCCGCGTCCGGGCCTTTCCAACGAAGGAAATCGAGCATGTAGCCGCGCGACTCGGGCTCCGGGCCGAGGCCGAACATGGCGGAGGGCACCCGTCCGAGGACCGTGAGCAGTACCCGGGCCGCCGTGCGTGGCAGCATCTTCTTCAGCCACTGGTCCCCCTCGGTGATGTTCGCGCCGAGAACGGCCGCCGAGCGCATTCCTTCCGTCCGTAACCAATCGGCGCCGACCGAGCCCATGACCGCAACCCCTCCCCAAGAATGTCCGACCCAGTGGGCATCATGCCGGGTCTCCGCAGCGACGAGGCTCTGGACCGCGGGGAGGTCGAAGCGCATTTGGTCCTCGGCGCTCCAATCTCGAAACCGTCGGTCTCTCGGTGACCGCCCATGCCCACGGGCCTCCGGAATCCAAACGTCGTAGCCGCGTTGTCGCAAATAGGGCCCGAGGCCGAGCCCCTTGTCGGAAACCCAGAAACTCCGCTCGCAGAAGGTTCCGTGGACGAGGACCACCGGTTCACCAACGGGTTGTCCGGCCTCGGCGTCGAGGCGAGTGACCGCAAGCTCGACACTGTCCTCCGTCGTCGCACGGTAGACCCTCGCGCTGTGCGGTCCGATCCGGTCGGTTTTGAATGGCGTCGTCATTTGAAGTGCGTGAGCGGCTGGGTCATCTTCGCTCGTGCGCGTCCAAGGTGCGGCTCACTTTGTCGAGCGCCCGGATGAGCCGCTCCTGTATGGATGCCCCCTGATTCTTGCTCGCCAGCAGGGTCGCCGTGTGGGCCGCACAGAGGTTCTCCGCCTGGCCCCAGCTTTGCGCGAGCTCTTCCGTCCAGTGCCGAAAATCGTGCGACGCGCCGGCTCGCTTCTCAAGTGCTTTCCCAAGCGTCGGATGAAAGCTCATGGCGTCGGTTCGGCCCAATAGACGAGCGGCTTTCGGAAGCCGGATGTACATGATCGTGTCGTCGACGTGAATCGTTTTCGACGCGCGGTGGAGCGCAAGGACCGACGAGAAGTGCACGTTCTCGTTCGAAGAAATGAAGTCGACGCCGCGCGGCACGCTGAACTCGAAGTCCTCGGCGAACATGGCGTGAAGCGCGCCGTCTTCGACGCGCTCGTCTTGCCAGGGAAGCTCCGGGAAGCGCGAGAGGTGTCGTGCGGTGCCGTAGAGCTTGGCGTGCGGGAACTGTTGATGCGTCTTGCGCGCATGGACCGTGTGGAACGGGTGCAGGTTCAAGATGGCCTCGATGCTCTTGCCGCCATCGGTCAGCTGGAGAACCTCGCGCTCGATGTCACCGCTCAGCGTGTACGAGTCGAGAAGGACGAAGCGCCCGTTCGACTGCCGCACCAGAGAGGCTTGCGTGCCGATGTCGACGAGGCCGCCAATCTTGAACGAACCGCGGATGTTCCAGAACCCGTCCGCGACTTGGATGATATGTGGGCGCATGCTCGAGGCTCCTATTCTCGGCGGAGCATAGCAGCAGAGCATATCGACGGCGTCGCCGAGCCATGGCAGCATCGGCCCCGACCGCGAGAGGCCGATCATGGCGAGCAACAAATCATTCTGGACGTCTTTTCCTGCGATTCTGACCGGTACCGCGGCGCTAATTACATCGCTCGTCGGCCTGGTGAGTCACAACGCGAAGACGAGCACGGTGAACACCGCGAACGTCGACCCAGCCCCGGTGCACGTGGATCCTCCCCTGTCATCGAAAAGAAGCGAGAGCTGAAGAAGACGACTCGAACGAAACTGGAACACACGACGCGCCCGAACCCCGTCGACGTTCCCGAGCGTGACGAACCGCCGCCCGCAGCACGCGACATCGGCGGCACCTGGCACGACGTCGAAGGGACGACCTACATCATCTCGCGAAACGGCTCGCGCTTCACGATTCAGGAAGTTACGGCACACGTTGGAGTGACCGCCCAGGGCCAGGGATTCGTCGGCGACCCGATTACGTTCAGCGCGCGTACATTCGGTGGGATGACGGTGACGGGCGAGCTCGAGCTCTCGGCCAACGGGAGACAGTTCAGCGGGCACTACACCGACGTGCTGACGGACGAGTCCGAGGCGATTGTCTTGCGCCGGCAGTAGCCTCGTTCCAAGGGACTAGCGATGACGGACTTTGACGTTTGTGTAATCGGCGCTGGTTACGGCGGCGCTACCGTAGCCGCGCTGTTGGCCCATTCCGGGCAGCGAGTCGCCCTAGTCGAAAAGACAAAGGTGGCCGGCGGCAAGGTGCAGACCGTAGACCGCAAGGGGTACCGCTTCGAGATGTTCGGCGCGGTCGGCATCCCGGCTCATGAATCGCGTTTCCACGAGCTGGTAGAGGTCCTCGGCATCGACGACCAGGTGGAATTCATCATCCCCGAAGGCGACGCGGCCTCGGTCCGATACAAGGCGCCCGATGGTGAGTGGCGCGTGATGTACAGCCCGCTCGTGATGACCGGCGCACCCGAGGAAATGGAAAACCTTCAACGCGTGTTCGGCGCGAGCGACGAGGAGCTCGAG
>JBLYYU010000284.1:0-2588 GCA_048550275.1 Polyangiales bacterium | reverse complement strand
GCAGGGGATTTTATCGGCGGGCCCAGTCGCCTGTATATTGATGGTGTGCCGTTCAAAGACCAGTCGACGAGCGCCAGCCAGACGGTCCTCACCGAGGTGGGAGACACCCGTGCTTCGCGACCTGCCAACCAGAACGGCATCCTGATCGTCATTTACGGTCACGAGATGGGTCGACGCGTGCAAGTCGGGACTGAACCTCTGACCATCGGGCGCTCACCGAACTGCGAGGTCCACATCGATCAAGAGAGCGTGTCACGCCATCACTGCCGGATTCTCTTCGAAGGCAGTGAGTTCTTGGTGCGCGACCTCGGGTCGACGAACGGCACGTACGTGAACGATTGCCCAGTCGAAGAACAGGGCCGACTTCGCCATGGCGACCAGCTGAAGGTCGGTCGGACGATCTTGAAGTTCATCGTCGGCGACGACGTGGAAGTGCAATACCACGAAGAGATCTACCGGATGATGACCACCGACGGTCTCACTCAGCTCAACAACCGGCGGTACTTCGACCACATGCTCGACCGTGAGATCGCGCGCGCGAAGAGGTACAAGCGCACGTTCTCGCTTCTGGTGTTCGACATCGACCATTTCAAGCTGGTCAACGACCGCTTCGGACACTTGGGGGGCGATGGGATACTGAGTCAGCTCGGCGCAGTGCTGCTCGGCAGGCTTCGCGTGAACGATGTCTTAGCGCGGGTCGGCGGCGAGGAGTTCGCTTTGATCACGCCGGAAGTCGGCCTCGAGGGCGCAAAGGATCTGGCGGGCAAGATCAAGCGCTTGATCGCGGATACGCACTTCGAGTTCGAAGGCAATGCGATCGAGGTGACAGTGAGCGTGGGCGTCGCTGAGTGGCAAGAGAAGTACGAAAACGCCTGGGACATCTTCAAGGCCGCCGACGACAAGATGTACGAAGCCAAGCGCAGCGGTCGCAACCAAGTCTGTGGCTAGCGGACCGTGCTGCGCGACGTCGAGGCCGCCTTCCGCGGAGAGCGACGTGAAAAGCAGGCAATCAATTCGGTGAAGGCCGTGACAATCACTCGCGGCGACGCTCCCGACTGACGCCCGTTACGGCGCGGGTAGTGAGTGACTGCGCACTCGCCAATTCGCAGGTCCGCCTTTCGGGCTTCATAGAGGAGCTCCGCGCTGATCAGCGCCCCATCACTCCGCAGCTCGCTCCCGCGAAGCAAGCTCTGCGGAACCAGCTTGAACGCGCAGTTCGCGTCCCGAATCCGAAGCCCGAACACCAGGTTCACGAGCG
Organism: Polyangiales bacterium; assembly: GCA_048550275.1. Lineage (GTDB taxonomy): Bacteria > Myxococcota_A > Polyangia > Polyangiales > Houyiibacteriaceae > SG8-38. The sequence goes on along the minus strand of JBLYYU010000284.1, from coordinate 1,330 downwards.
CGGTCCAGGCCCGGCCCCAGAGCCGGCGCCACCAACCGTCCTGCCTGTGCGTTCGGTAACCTGCGACGAGATCGTGGCTGCCGAGCAGCCGTATCGCGGCGGGCAGGTCCCGCATTTCGAATTGGCCGTCACCGTCGGTCAAGAAGACATAGTCCATCTCCGCACGGGCGAGCCCCGAGCGCACGGCTGCCCCGTAACCTCGATTCTGCACATGCGTAACGACCTTCAGCTCCGGAACCGTCGGACGTAGCCCCATGAGGACCATCCCGGTCCCGTCACTGCTGCCATCGTCTACAACGACGATTTCGAGCTCGGAGGCGAGCCGTCGCCCGACTTCTGCGGCCTGCGCCACCACCAGAGCGATATTCGCTTCCTCGTTGAAACAGGGAACCACCACCGAGAGTCGCATTGGGCCGAGCCTAATTCGGGGACCCCGGGCGCGCCATCGCCGAGACCCTTGCCAGTCAAATGGTGCGTGGCTATGTTCGCCGCAGTATTGGAAAAACTTGGGTTCTCACCGAGTTGGAGTAGAACACCAGCATGAGCGACGAAGAGGAATCAATCACATCGATCCCGCCCCCTGACACGGGAGAAATCGAGTTCGGCACCGAGCTTCCGGTGCTGCCGATCCGAAATGCGGTGCTCTTCCCGGCAGCCGTGGCCCCGTTCGACGTGGGCCGCGAGAAGTCGGTAGCGCTCGTAGAGGACATCGAGAACCTCGATCAACCCATTATTGCGATTGTCGCGCAGCGAGATCCTTCGACCGACGACCCGGATCAAAGCGACCTCTACCCGGTCGGCGTGGCCGCTCGGGTGCTCAAGGCGCTCAAGCATAGCTCCGGGAACTACAGCCTCATTCTCCAGGGGCTCGTTCGAATTCGGCTCGAGCAGGTCGTGACCTCCGAGCCGTACATCCGAGCGCGCGTCTCCCGACTGGAGGAACCCGGCGAAGAGGATGTCGAGAGCGAGGCGCTGGCCATGAGCCTTCGTGACATCGCCAAGCAAGTCATCCAACTGATGCCGGAGCTGCCCCGCGAAGCCGGCTCCCTCATCGACTCGATTCAAGAGCACGGCCAGCTTGCGGACCTCGTCGCTGCCAACCTGGATGCGCCGGTCGACGAGAAGTCGCAACTTCTCGAGACGCTGGACGCCAAGGACAGAATCCGAAAGGTTCTGCGTCTGCTCACGCGACAGCTCGAAATCCTCAAGATGCGGGAGCGAATCAACTCCCAGATCAAAGAGGAGATGGGCAAGAATCAGCGGGAGTACGTCCTCCGCCAGCAGCTCAAAGCGATCAAGGAAGAGCTCGGCGAAGAGGAAGGCGACCAGG
>JBLYYU010000283.1:0-12021 GCA_048550275.1 Polyangiales bacterium | reverse complement strand
CGCGCCTTTTCTTCCGCACCCCGTCCGTTTGGACAGCCCCCTACGGAGGCGGGATGTCGCTCGGGCAAGTGACGTCGGTGCAGAGCGTCTTGGTGCAGGCGCCGTCCGTGGCATCCACGCAGAGCTCGACCGGGCCCGGCCGGTCGCAGATGTAGGTCGCATTCTGACCGACCACCGTGCCCGACATTGGAATGTTCTCGGTGTCCTCGAAGCTGCCCCAGAGAGCCCTCAATGTCAGCGTGATGGGCACGGGTAGTCCGTCGGTTTCCTGACCACGAGTCTGAACCTTGGTGCTGGTGTTGCCAGGTGCAATCGTCGATGGAATGGCGTTTATGATGTTCAGGTTCGGGCAGACGTTGTCGTCGCCCCCGCCTGCGCCGCCTTCGCCGCCCATGCCAGCTGTGCCGCCCGCGCCACCCGTGCCTGCCACGCCGCCAGTTCCTGCAACGCCGCCAGTTCCTGCAACGCCACCAGTGCCAGCTGTGCCACCCGCGCCGCCGCTGCCTGCCATGCCACCGGTTCCTGCCACGCCGCCTGCGCCGCCGTCACCCCCGACGCCAGCTGTGCCGCCCGCGCCACCCGTGCCTGCCACGCCGCCAGTTCCTGCTGTGCCGCCAGCTCCTCCAGCACCGCCGCCTGCGCCGCCAGTTCCTGCTGTGCCGCCAGCTCCTCCAGCACCGCCGCCTGCGCCGCCGTCGCCACCGACTCCAGCTGTGCCGCCCGCGCCACCGGTGCCTGCTACGCCGCCAGTTCCTGCGCCACCGCCAGCACCGCCTTCGCCACCAGCGCCGCTGTCGCCACCAGCACCACCTGCGCCGCCGTCACCTTCAACACAGGTCACATCGACGGTCCAATCGCAGACGCAGTATTCGAAGCCGTCGTCGGATCCGGCAATCGTAATCGTTTGCACACCGGGCTCGAGGCAGGTGTACGTGGTGACCGGAGCGCTCGGGTCCGCGAAACTCCCGCCGGTTCCGGTCCAGCGGTATTCGATTGGGTCAGCCTCGTAGTCCGCAACAATCGCGATTACGGCTATCTGACTGCCAACGGATGTCTGCAACGGAGCCACGACGGCCTTGACGAGCTCGGCGCACACGTTGAACGAGCCGTCGACCCGCACAGCGCCCAACTCCCGTCCGGGCTTGCAGTTGAGCATGACGGCGACCTCGGTGACGCGCCCCACCTCGACCTCGAAGTCCGCCGACCCGGAGCACGATGTCTCCCCATCGACCGACTTGGCGTGCATCAAGATGGTGTACGGCCCTCCTCCGGGGAGTCCGAAGATCTCGACGGAAGCCGTCGCGCCGGGCGCGCTCGTGTTGATGCTACCCACCATCGCCGGCATGTCGCCGCCGGTCACCTCGTAGTTGACTTCCTCGATTTGGGTTCCGTCCGAGAGCTCGAGCTGGACCGTCAGGCCGCCGGTTTGGCTGCTCGTGTTTTCAGCGACGCACCCTACAAACGCTAGGGCACCCAGAAGCCAGCAAACCAGCCAGCGCGTACGAATCCATGTCGGCATCGGGCCTCCTCGAGGACGGGACCCGACGGTAACACGGACCCGGTCTCGTCGGTGCAGGATTCCAGGGTCCTAGACACTTTGTGAGAGACCTCACAAACCGGCATCAAGCCTCGAGGAGGCTACGCAGCTGGGCCTTCCAACGCTTGAGCAGATGCGTGTAGTGCGCCTCGTTTTGCCGAAAGATGCGCTCCATCGCCAGGCCGCGCATGAAGTAGAGGGTCATCTCCAGAGAGGCCTTTGCATCGCGGCCCTGCCGACCGGTCCGGCCCCTGAATGCCGCGTAGATTCGGCCGCCCAGGCTTCGCTCGAAGGCCTCGAGCTTCTCGAGGAGCTCGGGGTCGGTCCGGGCGGCCACCATGAGCTCGATGGTGGCCCAGTAAATCGGATCCGAGAACATCACCCAGAGCACGTCGACCATCGCGTCCACGGGGTCGTCGCCTTTCTCGAACCGCGCGGTGAGCTCGACCTCGAAGTCTTTGGAACGCTCCTCGGCCAGGTGCTCGATGGCCGCGACGAGCAGGTCTGACCTGCTCGGGAAGTGATGAAGCTGCGTCCCGCGGGAGAGGCCCGTCCGCTCCGCGACCTCGACGGTCGTCGTCCGCGCGTAGCCGAGGTCGACGAGGCTGTCGATGGTTGCGTCGAGGAGCTTCCCACGAGTGACCCGGCGCCGCTCCGCCTGCGGAACGCGTTCTCGCTTCGCAGCGGCGCCGTTGCCTGTCTTGTTCACGCGGCGATGCTCCTCAATCGCGACGGTACATCGTCACGACCGCCGCGCCACCAAGCCCGAGGTTGTGTTGCAGGCCGATTCGAGCGCCTTCGACCTGACGGTCTTCCGCCTCACCCCGCAGGTGCCAGACGAGCTCGGTGCATTGCGCAAGCCCGGTCGCTCCAAGCGGGTGCCCCTTCGAGAGCAAACCGCCACTCGGGTTCGTGACGAATTTGCCGCCGTAGGTGTTGTCGCCTTCGTCGATGAACTTCTCGGCCTCTCCTTCTTCGCAGAGCCCGAGCGCTTCGTACGTGAGCACCTCGTTGGTGGTGAAGCAATCGTGAAGCTCGACGACATCGACGTCCTCGGGCCCGACTCCAGCTTCTTCGTAGACGGCCTGGGCGGCGTTCTTGGCCATGTCGAAGCCAACCATCTTAATCATCGAGTCGCCAAAGCTCGACTCGTAGTCGGTGCGCATGGTCTGAGCCGCGATGTAGACCGGGTTGCTGATTCCCTTCTTCTTCGCGAAGTCGTCCGAGCAGACGATTGCTGCTGCAGCGCCACAGGTCGGAGGGCAGCACTGGTAGCGCGTGAGCGGGTCGAACACCTCGGGCGACGCCAGGATTTCTTCGATGCTCAGCGTGTCACGAAAGAGCGCGTACGGGTTCTTCGCCGCGTGCTGGCGAGCCTTCGCGTTCACTTTGGCGAAGGTCTCGCGCTTGGTGCCGTACTTCCAGCGGTACTCACGCCCTGCCCCGCCGAACATCTGCGCGGCAGGCGGCGCCGAGGTGAACCCCTGGCTCTCGTTCATCACGTTCACGTGAAGGCCGAGCGGGTTCGGCCTGTCATTCCAAGCCGAGGCGAGCGCACCCTTTTGCATCTGCTCGAAGCCAACGGCCAAGGCGCACTCGACGATGCCGCCTTCGACCATTTGCTTGGCGAGCATCAGGGCGCTCGACCCGGTCGAGCAGTTGTTGTTGACGTTGTAGACCGGAATGCCGGTGAGCCCGACATCGTAGACCGCGCGCTGCCCGCAGGTGCTGTCGCCGAACACGTAGCCCGCCACCGCCTGCTCGACTTCGGCGAACTCGACACCGCCGTCCGCTAGCGCGGCCTTGATCGCCTTGGCGGCCATCACGTTGTAGTCTTCGCTCTGACCTGGCTTGGCGAAAGGCACCATGCCGACTCCGATTACGTTTACCTTGCGTCCCATCGTTGCTCCTTAGCGTTCCTGTGCGCGAGTTTAGATCAGGCCTTTGAGAAAGTTCAGTCGGTGCGCGGGCTCGAGCGCGCCGTCGACGCGAAGCTTGCCCTTCTGGAAGAGTGATTGAGGAGTCGCCTCGCCGCTGCTCAGCTCTGCGAGGTCCGCGTCGGCAACCGTGATGGTCGTCGTCGCACCGTCGGTCTCGCCGGACTTGAGTGCGGGCGGTTGGTTCTGGAGGTCGACCACCCAGCTGGAGTCCGGGTCTCGGACGTAGAACTGAAGGACAGCGCCGACTTCATCGGCGAGGCTGGGTTGATCCGCGAGCCGCTTCGCGAGCGCTTCGAAGAGCTTCGACGCCAGCGGTTCGTAAGCCTGCGGCGCCGACGGAGGTGGAGCTGCCAACGCGCCTCCGCGCACACGAGCTTCCGCCTTTTCGAGGACGAGGTCGAACGGCATGCCGCCGAGCAGCTCGAGCTTGTTCACCGCTCCCATGTCGCCAGCGACCTTCACCTTGCCCGTCGTGAAGAGCTTCATCGCATCGGCTTCGCCCTTTTGCAGCGCGACGTAGTCGGCTTCGGCGAGCTTGAGCGTCACGTCGGGCTTGGCGGTTTCACCGGCACCCGAAGCACCGCCCTTCAGGTCGATGGTCCAGAGGCTGTCCGGCTCGCTGAGCTGGAGCTGAAACACCGTCTGGGCCTTCTCGGCGATACCTGCGTTCTCTTTCACGTACTGGTCGATGGCCGCGATGATGTCCGCAGCCGTCACCTCGACCGCCGCCTCGGGTACGGCTGCAGCCGCGCTCCCTCCGGAACGCGCCTCGGCTTTCGCCACGACCAGGTCGAATGGCATCTTCAGGAGCGCTTCGAGCTTGTTCACGCTCATCATGTCGCCAGCGACCTTGAGCTTGCCGGTCGAGAACAGCTTGATGGGATCGGCATCGCCTCGCTGAAGCGCAACGTAGTCCGCGTCGGTCAGCGTGAGCGTGGCATCGGGCTTCGCGTTGGATTCGCCGGCGCCGGCCGTGCCGGCCTTCAGATCGATGGTCCATACGCTCGCAGGCTCGCTCAGGTTGAGCTGGAACACCGTCTGCGCGCTCTCGGCGATTCCCGGGTTCTCGCCGAGGTAGTCACTCACGGCTGCAAGAACGTCGGCGGCGGTCGGCTCGACAGGGCCCGCTGCGGCCGCCTCGCCTCCGGCCTTCTTCTTTTCCTTCGGCTTCGGCAGCTCTTCAAAAAGCTCGATGGCCGCATTCGAAATCACGACCGTGTCCCGCTCCCTGACCTTGCACTGGAACACGATGCGCTGGTCCGATTCCTTCCACATCTCCGTGACGAGCGTGTCTCCGGGGTACACGTTGTCCGCGAAACGCACCTTGATGCTCTTGAAGAAGTCCGGGTTCCCCCCGGGCGCGTACTTCTCGAGCACGCGTCGGCCCGCGTAGCCAAAGGTACAAAGGCCGTGCAGGATGGGCCGTTCAAAGCCGAAGGCCTGCGCCATGTCCGGGTCGGCGTGAAGCGGGTTCCAGTCACCGCTCAAGCGGTAGAGCAGCGCCTGGTTCGCGGGAATCGCGTCCTCGACGACGAAGTCCGGCTGCCGCTCGGGGGGCACATTCACGTCCGCGCTCGGGCCCCGGTCGCCGCCCCAACCTCCGGCGCCCCGAATGAACGCAGTCATCTCGCTCTTGATGAGGAGGTCGCCGTCCTCGTCGTACGAATCGAACGCCGTCACGACGAGCGCGCCCTTTCCCTTATCGAAGATGTCGGTGATGACGCCCTTGGTCGTCAGCCTGGCTCTGAGCGGAAGCGGCCGAACGAGCTCGACGTACTGCTCGCCGTGGAGCAGCCGGTCGAGGCCGTAGTTCAAGCCGGGCGCGGTGACGCCCTCCTTGGCGAATCCCAGAACCGCGTTCGTTCCCGGAATGACCGCGTAGGTCGGCAAGGGCTTCATTCCCTCGCTCGATCCTTCGTAGACCAGGCGAAGCTCTTGCGGCTCCTTGGGATCGGTCGCAGCACCCACACCGAGCGCGTAGAGCGCCAGGTCACCCTCATCGTAGCTCGACACCCGATCCGGGTACCTCGCGCCAAGCGCCGCATCGACGTCGATGAGCTCGTTGCCGCCCTTGCTGGGGCCCGCTTCCACGTTTTCAATCACGGGCCCGAGCGATTCCATGACGCTGCTTACGACCTCGGTCTCGCTGAAGTCGTTGATCTGCTCCCAACTGGCCTGCAGGGCCTCGGGCGTGACCTCGCGGCCAAGCCGAAAGACCTTCCCCTTCGTCCGTTCCCATCGAAGGCTCGAATAGAGACCGCCGCCAACTTCGTAGAGCGCACCGGTCGTGTCGCTCTCTTCGCTGCAAAGGTAGGCGACCAGCGGTGCCACGTACTCGGGCTTCAGGGCGTCGAAGACCGCAGGCGGCAGAAGGCCCTCCGTCAAGCGCGACGCCGCCACCGGCGCAATCGTGTTCACCAGGATGTTCTTGCGCTGACCCTCGAGCGCCAAGGTGTTGGCAAAGCCGACCAAGCTCAACTTGGCCGAGCTGTAGTTCGTCTGACCGAAGTTCCCGTAGATGCCAGCGGCGGAGGTCGTGAAAATCACACGCCCGTAGCCCTGCTCGGTCATGATGGGCCAGGCAGCTTTGGTGACCTTGTACGCGCCGAGGTTGTGGACACGGAAGATGATGTCCCAGTCCGCGTCCGTCATGTTCTTGAACGACTTGTCGCGGAGAATGCCGGCGTTGTTGACCACGATATCGACGCGGCCCCAGGTGTCCATCGCTGTCTTGACGATGGCCTCGCCGTCTTCGACCGAATCGTAGTTGGCAACCGCCTCGCCACCGGCCTGCTTGATTTGCTCGACGACCTGGTCGGCCGCCTTGGATGATTTCCCTTCGCCCGTCGTGGAACCACCCAAGTCGTTGACGACGACCTTGGCTCCACGAGATGCCAGCAGAACTGCGTGGCAGCGACCCAGGCCCTGCCCCGCGCCGGTTACAATGGCGACACGCCCGTCAAACTTCAATTCGTTGTCCATGAACCCTCACTCCAGAAACAATCAGATCTGACGGTTTATGCGAAAATCAGCCGATGTCAATGCGGCCTCTTCTGCTCCAAGTTCGACTTCCGCTCGAGCGACGATGCCGCGAAGAGCAGCATCGGAAAAAAGCGGACGGGACACCTTTCGTAGACCGCGTCCCTGTGGTTTAGTGGGGCCATCATGCGAAGCTCGCTCCTCCTATTTGTGCTCGGTGCCGCCTTTCTCGGCTTGGCCGGCTGCAAGAATGTCGGCGCGGTCTGCGATCAGTCGGGTTCGACGAGCGGGTGCGCAGACGGGAAGATCTGCACCTTCGTCAGCAGCCCAGGAGAGACCGGGTTCGACGAAGGCCAGACCCTCCCTCCGGTCAACGTCTGCCTCCGAACCTGCCAGACATCGACGGATTGCGGTGAGGCCGAGACCTGCCGTTTCGTCTACTGCTCCACGCAGCTGAGCTGCCAAACCGGGCCGGTTCAAGACCCGACGCCAAACCTGTGCGGGACCGGCGGTGCAGGAGGCGCAGGCGGTGAAGGTGGCGCCGGTGGTGATGGCGGCACGGGCGGCGACGGCGGCATGGGCGGTGTTGCTGGCACTGGTGGGACGGGCGGCAACCAAAATTGTGACAGCACGGCGGTCGCTTTCATCAAGACACTGGACCCCGACGCCGACTTCAACCTGACCAACCTCGTCGAGGAGGATACGACCGATCTGCCGGACACCTGGGCGCGCTACTCGATCGAACTCCCGATCGACGCTGGCCTCGAGGGCCAACTCCTACAGGTCGGGTTCGCCGCGACAGCGTCGAACTACGCGTCGTCCGGCGTGTTCTACGACAACATCATCGTCGACCCCGGCGCTCAGTACACTCAGGACTTCGAGTCGTTGGATCAGCCCAGCCCGACCGCCCTGAGCGACGACGGATGGATCGTGTTTGGCAACGCGTTTGAAGCCGATGGAGAGACCTTTGCCTACGGCTACGGGCCCAACCCCGCGCCGAACCCCGGCGAGGGGTTCTGTGCGATCGCGACCAGCCAGGGCGGCGTCGATCAGGGCGCCAACCAGCTTTCGATCTACAGTGACTACGCCAACCTAGACCAAGCCATAGGGCGCCGAATCGAGGCGAATACGTTCCAAGAACGCACGATTACGGCGGGCGATGTGGGCACCACCATCATCTTCAACTTCGACGCCAAACGCGGCAACATCAACGAAGGGTGCCCCTAGCCCGAGGCGCCTCAGTCGGAGAACAACTGGCTTCGTCGCAAGACGAGGTCGACCCGACGAATACGCCCTCTTCTCTGAAACAGCTCGGCGCTGAGGTCGGTCGGCAGCGTCAGATCGCTGAACGTCAAATGACGGCCGTCGTCCAAGGTGACTTGCACCGCTGGCTCGGCCGAATCATCGAGCCGATAAACGAACGGCACTTGGCACCACGTGAACGCCAAGCCCGACTCGGGCACGCTGAGCTCACGCCACACGTCATTGGCATCTAGGAAACGAAACGGCCGTGGAGCCGACACGAGCTCACGCGCCCGAAGCAACCGGAGGTCGAAGCTCACGCTGCCCTCGCTCACCTGCACACCCAGCTCACCGAAGCGAGTCAGAATCTCTTCCTTGACCTGTCCGGTCATGCCTGGCTGCTGGGCGCCCGCATGCTTTGGCGTGTGCGAATAGGGATCGATCGGGAAGGCGCCGTACTCGCCGGGGGCCTTGTTGAAACCGAGCCCCTCACGGATTCGGTAGTACAAGCGCCCCAATCGCTGGCAGGTTTCATCGTTTGCAGCTTCCGAGCATGCCTCGAAAAACCGCTCCTGTACGGCCAACAAGAGCTTCGAGACCATGTGCCAGTACACGCACCCCAAGCCCTCGAAACCGAACATCGTGCCGGAACGGCCCGTGAATGCTTTGTGATGAAAGACCTGCTCGTAGAGGTCGAGCAGAGGTTGCCGAGCCAGCTGCGCTTCCTGTCCGTAAGTCGCGGCCGCCTCATCGAGCCTAGCAACCAGATAGCTCGCGTTGGGGAGGTCCTCGTGGAAGCGATAGCAGCCATCGTCGTCGCGGAGCACGATGCTCTCGTCGCCTGCGTTCAACATCTGTTTGGCCAGTGGAATCGATTCGAGTGCGGCCGCCGGGATTCGGTTCTTGTCGAGGAAGCGCGGCAGGTCACGATCCGGGTAGAGCATGAAGGTGTTCACGTCGGCTCGGTACATCTCGCTCGCGAACAGTGCCTCGAGCATCCCGACCGCCCTGTCCGCGTTGATCGCCCCGGAGCTGAGCGCGGCGACCTGGCCTTCGAGCATCGCGTAGAGCGGCTCGACCTCGAGTGCACTCGGGCTCGAGTGGAGCAAGTTGTACGCATGGAACATGCCGTCACTACGCTCGTTGTGCTGGATGCTGTGGTCGATGGCGGCGAGGGCGTCATCGAGCATGCGCGTGACCTCGGAACGTGGCTGAAGCACCGTTCCGCTGAACATCCCTTCGCGGTAGAGCGCCTCGCGATATTGCGAAGCTGCTTGCCCCAATCTCCTGAGCACCGCGTATCGCGTCTCGGCATCCGCTGGCGCACCCTCTAGCTTCGGCCGCACCTCTCTCAACGCGGCGGCCGTTTGCACTAGCCACTCACTCACTTCCTTGGACAGACTCATGGAGTCGGGCGCCTGCGCGAGCAATCGCTGCAAGAAAACCACGTACCGACGCAAGTAGTAGACCGTCACCATGGAGAGCCCGTGGCCGACGAGTGCGTTGTTGGCGTCGTTCCACTCCGGGCGCTGGGTATTGAGCCAAATGCCCCCACCGAGCACGAAATTGGCGAGCTTGCTCAGAAGCGTGACGAGCAGCTTCTCGACCAGGTTGACCTGGTACACCTCGCCCGCACCGTCGAGAACCAACTTGCCGTCGGCGCCCAGCTCGGCGACCCGCTGCTCGGTCCGCTGCGCTGCCTCCTGATCGAACTCGACGGTGCTCTTCGCGTCTTGCAGCAAGGCATCGAAGGGTTTGATTCTGTAGGGGACGTTCGCGTAGCTGAAAACCGGCCGGCTCAACAGGCCGCAGAGGCGTTCGGGGTGAAACGCGTTCGAAAGCTCCAGCAGCTTCAGGAGATAGATGATTTGGTGATCGCCCCAGTAGCCGATGTAGCTCCAGGGGTCGTCCTCGTCCTCGACCTCCCAGTCGATGCCTTCTTTGCTGATCCGGTAGGGGTTGTAGCCATCGACCGTCGAGGCGTTGAGGAACTTGGCGATCACGCCTTCGACGAACTCGGGAAAGCTGAACATCAGAGCCTCCCAGTTCTGAAAAATATCACGCCAGTTTCCTTGATAAGAGAGCAGCTTGTTGCCTGCGTCGTCCTTCAGGTTGATGGCGAACTGGTTCCATGGGCGGCTGGGGTCACCGTGGCGCCGGCCGAACGTGATGGGCAGATACTCGCGGCACAGTCGCTCGAGTTGCGTGTCGCCGAGGTCCTCCACGAGCGACGACAATTCAGAGTACTGGAGCTGCTCGGGCAGCGCCTCGAGCGCAGCCCGGTGGCGCTCAAACACAGGCCGATTGAACAGCGCGACGCTCTTGCGGAAATCATGCGACTGCACCTGATACTGATCATCGAAGGTGCCACCGCGGAGGATGTTGAAGAGCACGTTCGCATAGTGGTGCGCCGACACGCTCTCTTCGGCGGTCGCTTGGAATGCATCCGCACCCGCCATGATGCGGGCCAGCTCATCCGAACCCAGGCTGATCGACTCCTCGATCGCCTCGGCAAGCGCCGAAGGCTCCTCGAGCTCTCGAAGCAGGTGCACAACCTCAGCCTGACTCTGCCCGATGTCAGCCACGAGCTCCCAGTGCCGAGATCCCTCTGCCGCGAGCGTGAGCGACGCATGGACCAGGTACGCTCCTCGGATGCCGCGGGTGTGGGCCTCCTGTGTCAGGGGTCGGCCTCGCCGAAACTCCTCGAGTTGTTTGGTCGAGAGGAGCACCTCGCGACCATCGAGACCAAGACAGAACACCGTCGTCGCTTCGAGCGACTCGCAGGGCTCGGCCCTGTCGGTGATGCCCGAATAGAGTGTGAACAGGCCGAGCCCGGTGTCCTCGACCAGCTCGCTCCACTTGTAGGCGTCTACCAGGTTGCTCGTGTTCGTTTGGGCAAACCTCGGTGTGCCGGCAGGCAGAACGTTCAGAAGTCCATCGACGAGCTCCACATCGCGGCTCTCTTCGCCGATGTTCGTCAGTTCAGCGCGCCGGACGAACCCGTAGCGGTCGCTGGTGAGCCAGAAGTAGCGAAACGCCAGCTGTAAGTCGTGGTTGACCTCTTCAAAGCAGATCTTGTTGCCAAGGAGGTTCTTGTAGAGGTTGCGTGTAGTCGAAAAGCGCTCGGCGTGGCCTCCGTTGAATGGTTCCCATTCGCGCCGCCGGCCATCCGCGACCGTGGTGACGATCGTCTTGCTGCCCGTGTGCGGACGGGATTCATGAATCTTGTCGACCGTGATGTACGGGAAGAGCGCCGTTTCGGGCGAGACGCGACCGGCGGTGAGCCCGCCCGTCGAGGAAACGAAGAGCCAGTGGTCGGAGTTGGAAACGACGCTGATGAAGAACGGCGCCATCTGCTCAACGTTGCGGATGGCGTAATACCGCTCCCCAGCCAGAGTCAGAAACTCGCCGGACACCTCATCGTTACGGCCAGATGGTCGATTCATGTCTTATGGTTTCCGCTCGCTGAGCGAGGGCACGGTGGCCGACGGCTCAAAGAGCCGCCGGCAAGCCCATGCGCGGGAGACAGTCTAAGGTGTCGGGGCGCTGCAGGCACTCATGTTGTCGTAGAAGACCCCGGAACCCTCGAAGTTCGAGGCCCGGCTCCGGCCGCCAAACTGGAGGAGCTGGCCTACCATGCCCCCATCGATCGCCACGCAGAGCTGGGTGTTTTCCTCCCAAGTCACAAAGTCCGTTGTATCTTGTGTGGCCGCTACAATCACAGCGAAGGAATTACCCAACTTGTCCAGCACCTGGATGAACGCCTCCGCCGTGGAGGCACCTTCGATATTGCCCTTCTTCGCATCGAACTTGAAGCAGATCGTATTGCCGACATCGGCGGCTTCAAGATCACGCTCCTGGAACACGACGGCTTCGATTATTCGATCGAGGTCAGGAGGGCCGTCGCCGTGATTATCGTTGTTGTAGTCGTTGTAGATCGACATCTGTTGGGTTCCTTGAGCCGCGCCACCTTCCCCGACAGCGACTGCAGAGAACGCGGGACCGCCGTTCGGAGCCGGGAACGCGAAGTAGCTGCCCACGGGCGTGGTGCCATCCGACTCGAACACGTTGCCGCCGACCAGCCATCCATCCTCGGACAACGAGTTCGGTACAGGCTGGGGCGGGTCCCCTGGGGTGAGCGACTCGAAGTCCTGCGTGTACTCGCAGTCCGCGCTGCCGCCCGTGCCGCCGTCGCCGCCCGTGCCGCCGCCGCCCATGCCGCCGTCGCCGCCCATGCCGCCGTCGCCGCCCATGCCGCCGTCGCCGCCCATGCCGCCAGAGCCTGCAGTGCCGCCAGAGCCTGCGGTGCCGCCAGAGCCTGCG
>JBLYYU010000282.1:0-3958 GCA_048550275.1 Polyangiales bacterium | reverse complement strand
GATGCAGGCCAGCACCCCGCCGGTGCCCCCGGATCCTCCCGCGCCGGCGCTGCCACCCGCTCCTCCAGTGCCGCCGTCTCCTGAGCCGCAGCGAACCTCGACGCGCCAGCTGTCGACGCAGCCACCGAACTCGTCGTCCGAGGCGAACGCCTCTATGAACTGGCGACCCGCTGTTACGCATGTGTAGCTCGTGACCGCGCTCTCCGGATCGGCGATGGGTCCACCGGATGCGGACCAGAAGTACGCGATCGCATCTCCTTCGGAGTCCTCGGCAGCCATCGAGAGGTCGATGCGAGAACCTACAGACGTTTCCAGTGGCGCAACGACGACTTTGGTGAGCTCCGCGCAGACATTGAGCTTGCCATTTACTCGAACGCTACCGTATCGCTCCGCGGGGTTGCAGTTGAGCATCACCGCGACCGGCGTTGCGCGGTTCGCGAGGACGCTGAATGGCGCCGAACCCTGGCACACGACCTTCCCGTCGCCGACGGCGCGTAGCTCGACGAAATAGCCGCCTCCTTCGGGAAGTCCAAAGACCTCGACCGATGCAGTTGCCCCTGGCGCACGTGTGTCGATGATTCCACCCATGGGCGGCATCCCGGCTCGGGTAATCTGGTACAGCACCTCGTCGATTTCAGCGCCCCCGGCAAGCTCGAGGTTCAAATCGAGCGCACCGGTCGAGCCGGTCGTGGGGTCGTCAGTGCAACCAAGTGACGCCAGCGCGCCTACGAGACACAGGCTGAGACAAGCAATCAAGTTCCGCTTCAACATCGCATCCTCCTGGGTTACCCGAACTACAGATGCGTGTTCATGTCCATTGCATCTGCGCGTTTCGGATGCGTCGACGCTAACACGCACCTGCGAACGAATGGCCTTCATACTCGTTCATAATTGAGCGCGGCCTACAAACGCGTGCAGCACGTGAAACTATTCTTGCGCGGGTTCGAAGACGAAAGGATACGTGAAGACTGCTCCGCCACCTTCGGGGCCTCGGTCGAAGCGAAGGATGAGTAGCTCGTTGGCAACGCATGCTTCCATCGTCTCGCTACCCGTCGTGTTCTGTAGGGCCTCCGCACGGCTTACACGGCCCGATTCCTCGATTTGGAATTCCATGACGATCTTTCCGGACAGCTCGCGGTTGCCGGGAAGCTCGTCTTCGTAGCAGCCCCGGATTCGCCACAGGTGATTCTTGATTCTCGCCTGAACCGTTGCCGCGTCAAAGTCGTCTCCGCTGGGCGGAGCCGAGCTCGGGTCGCTGATCATGTTCGTGTGGGTCAGCATCGTCATCATCATGGCGCGCTCCCGAGCGCTCTCATCCCGCACCCGCGCGTGCATCTCGAAACTGACCGACATCTTTGTTTCGAGAGGGGACGGCTCGCGTAGGTTCCAGCGAGCGCTGCCGCTACCCGTCGCTCGAAGGGAATCGAGCTGAGGCCATTCTTCCTCCGGCAAGCCGCTCGCATTGATCTTCTGCTCTTCGGCGTGCTGCTCGGCGTTGATTTCGACATCCACCCGCGGACGCCGCAGTTGGACGACGCGAAAGACCGCGCTCTGTGTGGCTTCGACCCCGCTGAGGTCGGTCGTAGTGTCGACTCGCCACTTGGCGCCCCGGCCGACCCGCCGTTCGGGCAAGGGCGCCGCCATCAGCCGAATCGACTGCCGCATGTTTTCGATCAGCTGCCGGACCTCGGGCGGATGCTTATGCGGGACGTGGAGTCGAACGTCGTCGATGAAGCCTCGCGTGGTGAATCGGTATGAACCTCGCATGCCGACCATCGAATCGAGTGCAGACTGCATGCGCCCGGCGAATTCCGGGTCAAGGCCCTTGGTGCTGGCCAGTGCGGCGCGAGTCACCACGAAACCGAGCAAGGCATCGCCCTCGGGCGAAACATTCTGAACTTCGACTTCCATCGTATGGGTGATGGGTGGGAGTTTAGACGAGGGCCCCGGTCGCCCGTCCACCGACAACGCAGCCGCCGTGTCCGCAGTCAGGGCCACAGAACGCCGAGCGCCTCTTTCGAAACGCCATCGGAGGACCTGATACGGACGCTTGCCGGGGGACAGGACCGTGACCGAGGGTGGCGCCGCTTCTTCTGCGCCTACGCCCTGCTGACCTCCTTCGTCGGCCGCCGATTGGGCGCCGGCCTGTCTCGTCGAGCACGCCAAACCGACGACGATGCAAAGCATGGGGGCTGCAATGCGCATCCCGTTTGAATATCACGATGCGATCGCCACGTTGCTAGATATTTTTGGGCCCCTCGTTGGCGTTGGGGACGCCGTGGGGATAGAGTGCGGGCCGCCAGACATCCCTCGAGTCGTCGCCCAGTCGACGGACGATCCGGATCTTCGGAGGAGTAGAACGTATGACGATTGTTTCGAGGAGATTTGCCTTATTGCTGTGTGCGCTGAGCCCAGCTCTCATGATGACCGGATGCCCAGACGCCGTGTATTGCAACAACGGTGTGTGTCACGGTTACTACTACGACAGCCTCGTTTCGGGATTGAGGTACGAGTCGCGGGGTGAGGACGGTGTGACGCACACGGGCGTCACCGGTGAAGACGACGATCCGGGTCGCTTCAGTTACGCCGAGGGAGACACCGTGTCATTCTCGCTCGGTGATATCAGCCTCGGGCAGAGCGTGGCCAAAGACCGCGTGACCCCATTCGACCTGGCTGGCCTCGAAGAAGAGGCGATCGGCGGATGCGAGGTCGATGGTGTTTTGCCGGACGACACCGACGCGTTTCGAAAGGTCGTGAATCTCGCGGTGCTTTTCCAGACCCTGGACACCGACGGAGATCACAGCAACGGCATCGAAATCCGCTCCGAGGTTGCCGCGCTGTTCGAGGGCTCGAGTGTCGATGTCGACAAGTCCCGGGCTGCATTCCAGGCAGACGCCGAGATCCTGGCCCTGCTCGAAGCAGGAAACAACCTCGACCTCTTTTCAGAGACTCGCACACTCGTGCAACCAGAGGACGCCCTGAGAGCCCTCTACCTGGGCCTTGGCCTCTGTCCCGGCGGCTAGTAGCCGGGGAAGATCGGACCGGCGTTGCCCAAAACACAATCGAGCTCGGCGTGGAGCGCTAGGGGATCGTTCCTTCGCTCATCGTTCCCCTTGTCTTCGGTGAAGTGGCTTCCTTGGCACGAGTATGTGATCGAGCAGATGCAAGAACTCGGAACACGTTGGCGTTCTCGAAAGTCTCGTGGATGATCAGCGCGTCCTCGCCGGTGGCTCTGTACGCCTCGAAGCGGACTAGGCCCTTCTCCATCGAATACGCGTCCGGCAAAATCCGAAAGACACACCGGCGCGGGGACAATCAGCAGGTCGTCCTTACATCTAAATTCATATTCGCTCTAGCTCGTCGCGCAGCCTTGTGAGCGCGACAACTTTTAGCGCGCAAATCGCGGTTCGAGTCTGTACACGGCGCTGATACTGTGTTTTTGATCGACCAACCCGTTAGCCCGTGACCCCGAAGGACCCGACTATGCGTAGATGCTGCCTACGATGGACCACGACATTGTGCCTCGCGGCGCTCGTTTCGTGCTCAGCTGAGTCAACCCCTGCCGGCAACACCGAGCTCAATGTCATCGTCCCGAACGGCTACGACGCTGGGTCTTCGGCCCCGGCCCTGATCGATATTCAGGACGTGGAATACACGGTCGACTGCGTCGGGAACAACGACACGTTCCTCGACAACGATGACAGCTTCGCCGACGAAGTGACCCTCAACGGCAACCTCGAAGTCCAGGACGGCCGCACCAACGCTGCCGCCATCTACGGCGACCCGGCCATCGACGGGCAAGCGGAGATCTGGCAGGGCTTCATGGACCTTCCGCCCGGTCCGTGCACCATCGAGCTTCGAGCACGCGACGATGACGGCGAAGTCATCTGCACCGCGCAGGAGCCCTTCAACATCGCAGCGGACTCGACCACCAAGGTCAACATCGTCCTCATCTGCG
>JBLYYU010000281.1:0-3376 GCA_048550275.1 Polyangiales bacterium | reverse complement strand
TTTCTCCGCCGTCGTGCCGTGGCGGGGGCAATCGTCGGTGTCGACCACGTTCCCGCTCGGCGTGGTGACCGCTGTGATCTCTTCGGCAAAGTGTCCCGACTTCTGCGCGGCTTCGGCGCGCTGCTGGGAAAGTGCTGCGAACTCGTCCTGCTCTTGGCGGGACACCGCCATGTGCTGCGCGACGTTCTCCGCGGTCTGCAGCATCGTGATGTACACATCTCCGAGGCCGCCGGCCGGCTCCCAGTTGCCGCCCTCGGGCGTCATGAGCTTCGCCATGCGCTCTTCGGACTCGTTGAACTTCGGGTTCTTGGTGTTCTCCATGCCGTCGGATTTACCGAGGCCGAAGCGGCTGACGCACTCGACGCCTGCGGCGACGAACACATCCCCTTCACCGGCTTTGATCGCATGAGCCGCCATTCGGATCGTCTGCAAGGACGAGGAGCAGTAGCGATTGACCGTGGTTCCAGGCGAATCGAGGCCTGCGAGCAAGCTCACGACGCGACCCATGTTGTAGCCGTGCTCACCTGCAGGTTGCGCGCAGCCGATCATCAAGTCTTCGACGGTTGCCGGGTCGAGGTTCGGAACCTTTGCCAAAGCTGCCTTCACCGCGATGGCGGCAAGGTCGTCCGGGCGCAACTCGATCAGCGAGCCCTTGAAAGCGCGGCCGATCGGCGTCCGCGCGGTTGAAACGATCACGGCTTCAGGCATGACTTACTCCTCGATGAACATCGAATCCTGCGCGTCGCGCAGAGCGTTCTTTAGCACTTTTCCCGTTGCATTGCGGGGCAGGGGGGTGCTGCGCGATTCCCACTGGCTCGGAACCTTGTAGTACGCAAGTGATTCAGCCACCCAGCGTCTCATTTCTTCCGACTCGAGCTCTTCGCCCGGTTCGAAATGGACGACCGCCTTCACTTCTTGGCCCAACTCCTCGTGGTCGACACCGATCACTGCGGCCTCCGCAATCGCAGGGTGGCGCTCCAGGCGCTGCTCGATTTCGAACGGGTAGACGTTTTCACCGCCGCGCAAGATGAGATCTCGCTTGCGCGATGCGATGTAGAGCTTGCCGTTCTCGAAGCGACCGACGTCACCGGTGTTCAGCCAGCGTCCGGGTCGGATCGCCGCCGCCGTCGCCTCGGGATCGCTCCAGTACTCCCGCATGACCAGCGGGCCGCGGAGGTGGATTTCGCCTTCTTTGCCGTCCGCCAGAGCATGACCCGCCTCACCACGGATTTCGACCTCGACGATCGGAACAGGACGGCCGACCGAGAGCGGATCGTCCGTGAGCTCTTCGCCCGCGTTGAGCGTCCCGAAGGCCGTGCCCTCGGTCAGGCCGTAGCCGACACCCATGGTGTGGCTACATTGCGGGAAGCGCGCCTGTGCCTTCTCGATCAAGGGAGCCGGAATCGGCGAGCCCCCTCCGCCGACGGAGCGGAACGAGCTCAGGTCGTAGTCATCGACCTTTGGATGATTGAGCAGCCGGTGGAGCACCGTTGCTGTGTAGCCCCAGCCGGTGATCTTCTCGCGTTCGATCAGCTCGAGTGTCGTTTCGGGATCGAAGCGCCCCATCGGCCAGACGGTCTTGGCGCCGCCGGCGAGCGCAGTCACCGCCGCGCAGTGTAGCCCCGATACGTGAAACAGTGGGCTCGTCACCAGTATGCTGTTCGGGAGCTGGGGCAATTCGGCCGCTTTCGGATTGGCCATCATCAGGCGCGCGCCGTGAAAGAAGCTGACCATGAGCATATTGGTCACGTTGCCGTGTGTGTGCACCACTCCTTTGGCGCGGCCGGTCGTGCCGCTGGTGTACAAGATGATCGCGGCGTCGCTTTCGGCGATCGCCTGGGTCGGGAGATCGGCGTCCGGATGGGTTGCGAGAAGCTCGTCGAAGCCCTCTTCGACTACGAGCATGGGAACGCCCGGCTCGCCGGCGATGCGCGCCGCCCGCTTCTGATCCGCGATCAGAAGCTTCGGTTTACTGTGCCCGATCGCATAGCGAATCTCGTCTTCTGTCCACCAACCGTTGAACCCCACGCAAATTGCACCGAGGCTCACAGCCGCCCAAAACGAGATGACCCACTCCGGGCAATTGGCGGCCAGGATCGCCACGCGGTCACCCGGGCCTATGTCGTAGCGCTCGGCAAAGGCCGCGGCCGCGCTCGCAACCAGCGCTTCGTGCTCGGCGAAGCTGTACCGACGCTCGCGTTCGCCGTCGAGAAACACCAAGTACTCGGCGTTGGCGAACTCTCTCCCGCGTAGCAAGACGTCGCGGAGGGAACGCGCACGCTTGGCAAATACCCGCACTCTCTCGCCGAGGACTTGTTCTTCACAGAGCTCGAAGGGCGCTCCCGGCGCCATGAGCTGCGCTTCGATGGCTGAAAGGCGGCTGGTCGAAGGCGCGGGTGGGTCGTTCACCGAGAGTCTCCGATTCAGAGGGCCATCTTCTGCTCGAGCTGACCCCGTAGCCAGGCCTCCGCAGACGGCTCGTCGCGAAACATCTTCACCGGGATCGGGCTCGGTGCGACCCAGGAAATCGCCGTCCAGAGCCCTTGCTGAACCGCGTTGGTGAAGAGCATCGCGCCACCCGCGCAGCTCTGCTCGAGATACGGTCGGTCACGATCGATCCAATCGATGATCCCCTTGCGCTGCGTAGCCGGCACACGTCCGACGTCCCGGGCATCGATGAGGACCGCGTAGACTTCACCTCGCCGCGCCCATTCACTCATGACGTCGAGGTGGCGCTGCCACTCCGCGTCGTCGCACAGGCCTTGATAGGTCATGCGCATCAGCGGCTTTTCTGTTTCATCGAATATGACTTGGCCCATGATTCTCCATGCACCCGCAGGCGTTCTACAGGGTGTAGCCTCCGTCTACGTAGATAGTCTGGCCGGTGATGTACCGCGCGCGAGACGACGCCAGGAACACGGCGGCGTCAGCGATTTCTTCCGGCTTGCCGAAGCGCCGAAGCGGCGTGTTTCGCATGGCCGCGTCGATCCAGTCCTGGCTCAGCTCACCTCGCTCGACGAGTTGCGGAAATATGCCTGCGTCGACGACGCCCACTGCGACATTGTTCGCTCGGACACCGTAGCGCCCCTCCTCGCGGGCGATTCCCCGAACGAGCGCTTCGATCGCGCCTTTGGGGGCCACCGAGAGCACGTCGCCGGGTGGATACCGTTTCAGACCGGACGAGCTCACGAACACAATCGAACCCTGACTCTCGCGAAGGTGAGGCAGCGCCGCGTGCGCGACATGAAAGAAGCCGTTCACATCCCAGTCCATGGTGTTGCGCCACTGCTCGGGCGTGACCTTGCTGATGTATGGCTGATCGATCTGGGAGCCAGCCGCATGCGCGATGGTGTGAATCTGGCCGTGCTCGGCCACG
>JBLYYU010000280.1:0-4558 GCA_048550275.1 Polyangiales bacterium | reverse complement strand
TCTTGCGGCATGAGCTCAGCAATCAGATCGTAGCGGTGTCGACTTCGATTGACTTGGCGAAGAGCGACGGGACGTCGTTTGGGAGTGAGACGTATCTCGAGCGGGCGCAACGAAGTCTTGGGCGGATGCGCGGGCTGGTGTCGTCGGCGACGGAGGCGACGAGCCTCGAGGCGGCGCTGGCGATGGAGGAGACGGAGCGGGTGGATTTGAGTGGGGTGGTGATGGACCGGGTGACCGCGTTTCAGGAGCTCCATCCGTCGCGGGATTTCACGTTGAAGCTGAGGCCCGGCTTATCGATTGACGGCAACGAGGCGCGCATTGCGCAGTTGCTCGACAAGCTGCTCGGAAACGCTGTGGAGCATGCGCTTTCGGACGCGGAGATTCGAGTCGCGCTCGAAGTCGCAGGCGATGGCTGGCTCGAGGTGTCGGTCGAAAACGAGGGCGACGCCTTGCCCGAGGACCGAACGCGGATTTACGAGGCCTTCGTTTCCTCGCAGAAACGGGCTGATAACCTCGGGCTGGGGCTGTTCGTGGCGCAGCGAATCGTGGCGAACCACGGCGGGGAGATTCGGGCCGAAGACTCGTCGCTGGGGAAGGGCGCGCGGTTCGTGGTGAGGTTGCCGAAGGCCGGCTCGGAAGGGCAAGGGGCCGGGCAAGACGAGGCCGTCCCGCTATCAGGCGTGGGTACGTCGAAAAGCGTCGACGATCAGCCGCCGCAGTAGTCGTCGCCGCCTGAGCCGGAGGAGCCGCAGGTCGAGCCGGGTACGGGTGGGTCTTTGCATTCCACAGGATCGCTGCAGAGGTAGGTGCAACGGTTCTCTAGATCGCCTACCTGTCGGCACAAGCCACTCGGCTGTGGGCACTGCTCGTCGCTACCGGTGTCGCATGTTTGGTTGTTTACCAACGCGCTCACCGCTGGGCACGTTGCGAGGTTCTCATTGACTCCGCAGTAGTCATCGACGGTGTCCGGATCTGTAAGGCTCGCACGATTTGGGAGCGTGATGGAGTACGGTTGCAGGCACCCTCCCTCCGTCGTCTTCAAACAGAATCCAACCTGATCACTCGGGAATCGCGTGTCCATGTTCGGGTAGTACATCGGGACGCAGCGATGGGCTTCGGAGGCTTGGAAGTCTTCGCCGCACTGGCTGTCCGAAACACACTCGTCGCAGACGTCGAGGCTTCCCACGAAAATCTCGGTGCATTCCCGGGTTGCGGGGTTGCACGTCCTCGGACCCGCGCATGTTTCGGTTTCGGTCTCCGGGGTGCAATCGACGCACAGGCCCTCGTCGCAAGCGCTCTCCGCTACACCGATGTCCTCGACGCTGTCGCATTGCGCGTGCTCGTTGCAGGGCCTGCACACGTTGTCTTCACAGCGGGCGGCAGCCGCGTCGGTGCAATCGTCGTCACCGGAGCATCCGATGCAGGTAGAAGTTCCGGTGTCGCAGACCAAGCCCTGGTCGGTGCAATACTCGTCTTCGTCCGCCGTGCATTGCACGCACGTGAGCTCGTCGTTGCAGATGGGCTTGTCGACTGGGCAGGTGCCGCACATGCCGGCTTCGACGCCGCCGTCGTTGGGCGGGGTGACCGGCTTGCTCTCGACGACGCAGCCGGCGGCGATTGTCAGAATCCAAAGTAAGAAAGTGAATCGGCTCATCTACCCTTCCTTTTTCAAAACCTGAGCCGCAAGTCAATCTTAGTGGGAAAAAGGGCCAGTTCGGGCGCTAGGGGGCCGGCGGATTCACGTTTTGCGCGCCTGCGTTTAGCGCCGACGACCCACCAGGCCACGCCGCCGCCGATTGCCGCGGCTCCGAGAGCCGCCCAAGCCGCGACCGCGGAGGTGTTCATCTGTTGATCGTCGTTCTTGGTGGCCGCGCCGACTCCAATGGCGACGTAGGCCGCGGCGCCGCCTGCGACCAGGACGGCCGGGCCGGTCATCCAGGCATGAGGGCGGCGCGGGGTGTCGGTTTGTGGGGCGGGAGCCGCGGGGGCGGCGGACACTGGCGCTGGCGCTGGCGCTGGCACTGGCGCTGACGCTGGCACTGGTCGGCCGCTCTCGGCGAGTAGATGTGTGACTAGTTGGTCTGCCACCGTTGCGAGATTTCCCTCGACCATCCCGCTTGCATTCAGGCTGCGCTTCGAGCGGCGGACGAGGGTCAGGGTGAGCTCTTGGCTGCCGGTGTGGTGTGACCAGATGGCGGGGACGATGGCGAGCTCGGCGTTGGCGACGTCGAGGGTGTACTCGACGCACTCTGGGGTCTGACAGGTGATGAGGGGCTCGCCCGAGGTTTCGTCTCGGGTCAGAACGTGGAGCTGGTGGGATTGGAGGGCGCGTTTTAGGGCGGTGTGCACGTTGGTGTTGGCTGATGCTCGAAGGCGGGGGCTGCCTTGCAGCGGGGCTAGGAGGACGGACGGTGTCGCTGGCGCTGGCGCGGGCGCCGGCGCTGGCACTGGCACTGGCTCTTGCGCTGACACTGGCTCTTGCGCTGGCGCGAGGAGGGCGGTGCAGAGGGTTGCCAGGATGAGGCCCCCGCTCTTCATCAGAAGACCCTGCGGATGCGGACTACGGCGCCGTCCCTGGTGGCCGATACGGAGGGCTCGACGCGCATTGGACGGAACAGGTAGACGAGGGGGACCGTCAGTAGAGGGGCTGCGCCGGCTAGGGCTAGGGCGATGCGGCCGGCTTCTTGGCCCCTGGCTACGCAGGAGCGGACCGCTGCTTGGTCGGCGATGTACGGTTCCGGGCAGCTCGTCATGGTGACGCCTTCGTAGATCGCGTAGCCGGTGAGGCCGAGGCCTGCTGCGCCGAGGGTCCAGCCCCACCAGGGGGTGCGCTCGCGGTTGGGCAGCACGAGGGGCATGGCGGCGCTGGTGGCGGCTCCGCCAAAGGCTGCGGTGGCCCAGACGCCGATGCGGGCGTTGTTCCATTGCTGGGCGACGTTCAAGTTGGCGGGTGACGCGATGAGCTGTTCGCCGAGCTCGCCTCGCCAGACATGAAGGGCGATGCTCGCGCCGATGCTCGCGACGCCGAGGCCGAAGAGCGACCAGCCGGCGACGCGTTGATCGCGCGGCCGGGGGATGCCGCGTTTCGACGTCGGCCCGGCGTCTGGCTCTGCCACCGACAACGCAGCTGCTGTGGCGGCAACGGTCGCAGCGCCTTCTGACCAGCTCGAGCGCGCGATCGGATGGGGGCCAGAGAAGTCGACCGAGCGGCCTTCGAACAAGGCGTCGAGCACGCGGCGAACGTCTTCAGGGGTGGGCGTGCCACCTCGTGCAGTGACCCAGGCGGAGGCCGGCTCGTGCTCGTCGGCGCGGAGGTCGACGCGTACCGAGCCTGCGCCTGCATCGCTCAGGACGAGAACGCCCGGGCTGCCGAGGACGGCAGCGACCTCCGCGGCGTGGCTCATGCGTTTGGGCCAAGCGCTGGGCGAAGGGTAGTCGAGATGGAGGACCGGCCGGGTACTGACGGCGTGGTCGAGCGCGCTGTCGAGCTTGAACAGGTTCGGGCCGCTTGCGACACCGACGCGGTGGATGCGCCCACGCTCATCGGGCTCGCATTCGACCTGGATTCGATATGTGCCGACGGGGAGCTCGACGCCGGCCAAGGGCGTGCGCCCGAACTCGACGCCGTTGATGCGCACCAGGCAACCGGGCGGGGTGCTTTGGACTTCGAGGGTGCCCGGCGCTTCGGTCGCCATCTCCCGATCGACGTCGGCAAGGAGCTCGCGGACCTCCGGGGTGTGTCGGAAGGCGCTGGGCTCGACCCTGGGCACCAGGCGCCGGCATTCACGCGCTTGCTTTCGGCCCTCCGCGACGTTTTTGGTTTCGACGTACGCACGGACCATGAAGAGGCAGGTGTCGAGGACTTGCTGGGCTCGCGCGGCTTCGCGGTTGAGCTCGGCGGCGGCCCGGTTGGCGAGGCGCTGCGCGGCCTTGAGCTCGCGGCGCGCCGCTTTGTAGTCGGCGCGCGCGAGGTAGCGCACGGCAGCGCGCGAGCGCTCGACCCAAAGGTCGATGTCGCTTTGGCTGACGGTTGGTGCAGGACTCGAGCCGATGACCTCGAAGCGCTCGGACGCCCGGTCCGCGCGCCAAACGGAGCTCCCCCGCGCCACGAGCTCTTGGCGGAGGGCTTCGGCGGCGCCGTGTAGTTGTTCGAAGTGGACCGCCTCGCCGGCCGCGGGCCCCCCGAGGGCCGGAACGACCAGCCAGCGATGCCCATTCGGCGAAGCGCCAGCGCCGTCAGCCTGCGCCCTGGCCGATGGAGCGGTGAGCGCGACGAGCGCAGTGGTGATGAAGCAAACGAGCCAGCGCATCCTGCTCCCTAGAAACACCCCAGGAACGTGAGGGCGGATTGGCCGTGCTGTTCGGAATGCACGACCGCTGCCGTGCCGCCGCTGACCGCAACCTCGACCCGGTTGGGGGCTCTGCGGAGGGCCTCGAGCGTGACGGCGTGCGTGACCAGCGCCCCGCTAACGCCTCGGTGGACGACCGCGACTTGGTCACCGGCCACGACGAACCAGGTGTCGCGCGTTTCGTCATGGGCGAGCGCGGTCGGCCCCAC
>JBLYYU010000279.1:0-7396 GCA_048550275.1 Polyangiales bacterium | reverse complement strand
ATGGGGGGCGTAGTCGACGTCGCAAGTGCCAATCCGCATGACAGCAACCACCCCGGATTGGCGCGCGCGCCGAGGCGAGGCTTGCCTGGTCTCCGGCCCCAAGTCCGACCGACCAGATTTGCAAGCCGAGCCGTTCGATGTAGCCCCGCGTCGCGCCTTTTTCCGCGCCCCGCTATTAACGCCAAACGCCGCCCCGAAAGGCGGCGTCCGACAGTTTTCATTCGCTAGTCCGCTCTCAGAGCGGGCAGGCTTGTCCGTCCGGTACGTTCTGCGAGCGCGTGTAGCTGAAGCAGCCACCACCGCGCCCCTCGCCGATGCACCAGTCCGTGGTCAGGACGTCCCAGGACGCGCCGCTGCCGTCCGTGAGGCGAACGCAACCGCTGACTCCGACCATCGAAGGTGGAGAGCAATCCGCGAAGCTCCCGCTATTCCAAGGCCCGAAGTCTTCATTCGCGGCGTCCATGCACTGGACGTCGGCCCATTCGGTGAGCGTCGGCGACGGAGAGCTACAGGAGCCTTCCTCTCCACGGTCGAACGCGTCCTCGTCTTCTCTGTTGTAGAGACCGCCGTTCTCGTCGCGTGCGATACACACGCCAGCGCTGATCGGGTCACATGCGCCCTCGGTGTTGGTGAACTCGATCGCTCCGCACTGACAGACGTGAGAAGCCGAGCCGGTCCGGAGGCAGGTCGCGCCCGCACCGCAAGGGTTCGGGTCGCACGGGTCGGGCAGTCGGCAGTCACCGCTCTCCGCATCGACGACATAGCCTTCGGGGCAAGCGCAGGTGTCCCCGCAAACCGCATCGCCGTGTCCGCACTCGTCACTGAACGCGGCAGTTCTTTCGTATATGAATCCGCCGCCCCCACTTCTCTCCCAGTCCAAGAAGTCGACGTCGAAGAAGAGGTTGGCGCCCGGAATCCAGAGGCACATCGTGTTGTCACCGATATTGTCCCCGACCGCTCCATCGAGTGAATCCCGGAACGAGACGAACTCGGCGCCTTCGCCGTCTCCGCCGCTGGTCGAAGCACACGGAGCATTTGCCCACAGCGTGCCTTCGGGTGCGACGCGCCCGTTCGTGGCCACTTGGCTCAGCGACGACGACGCGTTGAATAGGCCCATGATCGCGCCTCGCGTCAGGCAGACGTCTTCTGTGATGCAATCCTGGACGGTGCGCCCAGAACCGCTCGGGTGGTCGAACAGGGTCGTCCCCGAGCAGTCACAGCCGCCTGCGGTGCAGGTCTGACCATCGCCGGTGAAGCCACAGTCGCAGCGGCATTGATAGCTTCCGCTCGAGTTCATGCAGGTCGCATTCTCGTCGCAGTTCGCCACACCTGTCTCGCATTCGTTGATGTCCACGCAGAACGTTCCGTCTTCGTTTACGTCTTCGAATCCCTCGGGACATTCGCAAGTGAAGCCACCCGGCGTGTTGGTGCAGATGGCCTTCTCGTCACAGAACTCGAAGTCTCCCGGTCCGCGTCTACGGTCATCCTGCATCAGCGCGCACTCGTCGATGTCCGTGCACACCGTGCCGTCGCCGTTGTCATCGGTGAAGCCCTCGGGACAGATGCACTCGAACACGGCGCTGCTGCTTCCGCCCGCGCCGCCTACTCCGCCCGCGCCGCCTACTCCGCCCGCGCCGCCTACTCCGCCCGCGCCGCCTACTCCGCCCGCGCCGCCGGCGCCGTCAACGACCTCCTCGCAGGTCGCAACCAGATCGCAGACCAGCTCGCCGCAGTTTTCGCCGACCTGGCCACCCGCGCCGCCTTCGCCGCCGGCACCAGCTTCGCCGCCCCCGCCAGCCTCGCCACCAGCACCAGCCTCGCCACCAGCACCAGCCTCGCCACCAGCACCAGCTTCGCCGCCTACTCCGCCCGCGCCGCCTGCACCCGCGTCGCCGCCTGCACCCGCGTCGCCACCCGTGCCCCCATCACCGCCGTTGGCCGGTTCAGAGCACGCCGCAAGCACTAGACTCATCGCGCAGAGTATTGCGCCGATTGAAACTCTTTTCATTGACCCCTCCGGTCGGCCGGCCGTCCCCCCGGACGTCACGGCGACAACGACTAAGATAGGCAAGGCTGCGGTCAGGCCGCAAACCTCTTTTCCGAGCGTTCGAAACGCGCTCGCCCGAACGGTGTAGACACCTGCGTGAAACGTGTTCGATGTTCAGTGCCAGCGCGGTGCACGATACGGTGTGAGCGCCGCCCCGAGGACGATCGCTTCCTCGATGGCGTCGGCTTCCTTCAACGATGCGACCAGAGTCTGCGCAATCGTGCCGGATGGCTGCCGCGCTCGTTTCCCGGGTGTTGGCGTGACGTCCGGTTCACCCATTCCCTCGATCGAGCGTCTCGCCGTTTCCAAGATCTGATCATGCAGAGCCGGCTGCGCAGCCGCCGCGAGGACCGCAGCGGCGACGACCCAACGAACCTCGGCGTCGACCGCTACGCCCCGGGCAAGCTCGACGCTTGTGCGTTCAACCTCGGCATGTTCGGCGTGCAGGTAGGCTAGGCCAGGGATGTTGAGGAGGTGGAACCCTTCGAGCTCGGGCCAGGCTCGAAGGATGAGCTCGTCTATGATTGAGCTTGCGATCGAATGGAGCGCGTCGTCGGAGATTCCGACCCAACGGCCGCCGAGCGGCAAGTAGTAGAGTTGGACGTCATGGTGCTCTCCTTCCCAGCGCTCCCAGAGCTCGTCCGCCTCCTCGTGCCGACCGAGCTGGTGCAAGACGCGTGTCCCCATGAACAGACGCAGGCGCGCCGGCGGGTGCTCGTCCATCAGGTTGCGGTCTTGAAGGATCGCGGCGGTCTGCTGTGGTGAGCCCGGATTGCGGAAGGCGCGCCGCATGGTCTCGACGTACGCAGGTCCGACCATCACCGTGCCCATCACGTCGGCGAATGTTTCGGCGAGCCAGGCTCCAAAGAGCCCTCGGATCCATGCGCCGTCGACTTCAGCCGAAGACACGGGAAGCTCGACCTGACGCGGCAGCCCGAGCCTGGCGTGCAGGCTCGGCGCGAACCCGTCGAGGCTGTAGTAGAAGTCGTGAGCCACTTCGTGCGCAATGGCAGGCCAACGCCAGAGGCTATGCTCGAAGCCGACCGGCAGGCGAAGAGGGGCCAGTCGCGTCGACGCGAAACGCGGCACGATCGACAAGTCCCAGTCGCCGCTCATCGCGACCGGAGTGCTGGAATTCAGATCGAGACCCTGTGCGCGCGCGAACTCGATGAGAGGCGCGTAGTAGGAATCGGCCATCGCGTCGGCTTCGGTGAGAAACGACGAGCGTCCGAGCGTTCGCTGTCGCGCCATCGTGGTGAGGTTTCCGACGAGCGCGTCCAGCCCGCGGAGCGCCGTCGTGTCCTGCACGATGGTCGAGAGCGGGGGGTTACTCCGAAGCGAGCGTTCGATCAGCGCGAGGCGAGCGAGAAGATCCTCCTTCACCGCCGGAACAAACCGGGCCAGGCGAGGGTCGGCTTGCGCTCGCGCGAGCAGGGCGTTTGCTTCCTTCTTGGTTCGCTTCAGTTGACTGAGTCCGGCGTCTAGGAAGTCGGCTCCAGCCGGGCGCTTGGCGACCGGAGGCGCGCTCGAACCCTTCTCCGGCCGTTTCCGCTCGCGACGAGCTGCCTTGCGGGACACCGTCGCTGGCCGCGCGCGTTTGCGCTTCGACTTTGCCTTCTTCGGCTGTTGCTCCTCGCCCCCCTTCGGCTTCCGTACCCGGTTCCACCAGCGCTTCAGCAGCGGATAGAAGATGTAGATCAGAAGCGCGATCTCGCCGAGATGTTCTTTGAGCAGCTCCTGCATCGCTTCAGCGTTTCTTCGACTGGTACAGCAAGCGTTTGCGTTCGAGCGGCCCGTCGCCACGCTTGGCGAGCAGATCGGCCAGTACCAGCCGCGCGACCAAGGTCCGCGGCTGGGAGATAACCGCCTGCAACGGCCGGGTCTTAGATTTGGCCGTCATCGTCGTCGCTCGTGGCCTTGCTGATCGAATCCCGCATTTCGGTGTCGGCCGCGACGTTTCGGAGGTTGTAGTAGTCCATCACGCCGAGGTTGCCCGCCTTGAGCGCTTCGGCCATCGCCTCGGGGATCTTCGCTTCGGCTGCGACCAGCAGTGCGCGCATCTCTTCGACCTTCGCTCGCATTTCCTGCTCTTCGGCGACCGCCAACGCGCGTCGCCCTTCGGCGCGCGCCTGCGCAACCTGCTTGTCAGCTTCTGCCTGCTCGGTCATCAGCTTCGCACCGATGTTCGTTCCGACATCGACGTCCGCGATGTCGATCGAAAGGATGTTGAACGCCGTGCCGCTGTCCAGGCCGCGCGCGAGCACGTTCTTCGAGATGCTGTCCGGGTTCTCGAGCACCTCTGCGTAGTTCATCGACGAACCGATCGTGGACACGATGCCTTCGCCGACGCGAGCCACGACCGTTTCCTCGGTCGCGCCTCCAACCAAGCGGTCGATGTTTGAGCGGACCGTGATTCGCGTGACGACGAGGAGCTGAATGCCGTCCTTTGCGACAGCGGTGATCTTAGGCGTCGTGATGACCCTGGGGTTGACGCTGGTCTGAACCGCTTCGAGCACGTCTCGACCGGCAAGGTCGATGGCGGCCGCCTGCGAGAAGTCGAGCGCGATGCCCGCCTTGTCCGCGCTGATCAACGAGTTCACCACGCGCTGGACGTTGCCGCCGGCGAGGTAGTGCGACTCGAGGATGTTCGTCGGCGCACTGAGACCGGCTTTGACCGCCGCGATTCGCGGATTGACAACCGCGCCAGGCGACACTCGCCGAAGACGCATGCCGATCAGCTCGCCGAATCCAACGCGCGCACCGCTCGACCAGGCCGCTACCCAGAGCCGGACCGGGATCAGCCAGACGAGCAGGACGAAGAAGATGATGATGAGTAGAAAAATCAGAGCGAGTGGGGCGAACTGCATGAGGCTTCCTTCTTAGCTTGCGTCTGGGACACGCACGACGACGCGCGGCCCTTCCACGGCGGTGACTTCGACTTCTTGGTCATTGTCGATGTACTCCCCTTCGGTCATCACATCGACTTCATCTGAACCGAAACGGGCGCGGCCGACGGGCCGCAGTGGCGTCACGGTGAACCCGCGCCGGCCGAGCAGAGGGCTCCGGTCGACTTGGGAGATCGCTTCGGCCTGGCTGTGGTCGAGCACCATGCGCCGGGCGGCGCGGCTCTTCGGGAGCCAGACCAGCATCACGCCCGCGGCGATCAGCGAAACGCCGATGGTGAGCCCGCCCCAGAATGATCCGAGCTCGGTCCAGGCCGCTACGGCGCCGGCGCCGAGGGCCAGCAAGCCCAGAATCCCGGCCACGCCGAAGCCGGGCACGATCGCGATCTCGGCGAACAGGAGAATCAAGCCCAGCACGAGAATCGTCACGATGATGATCGCTGTCACGTTTCCTCCACGGGGCGAACGACGAGAGCGGGGCCGTCCCGCCCGATCACCAGAACGCGGACGCCTCGCCCGATGAATTCGCGCTCACTCGTCGCTTCGTGCCGCTCGTTCCCGATGACGACTTTACCAAAGGGCCGAAGGTCGGTGAGGGCCTCACCTGTTCGGCCTACGAGGTCGGAAGCGTTCGGAGCGGAGGTCCAGCCGGTCTCGGTGTCGGCGAGGACCAGGGCTCTCCCAAACTCGGTTCGCGAGATCATGCGAATGAAAATCGCGGCGAGCACGAACGAGCCCACGAAGGAGAGCAGCACCCGCGTCATGGCTTCCGCCAGGAGGCCCGTCTCGAACGATACGTTGAGTGGTATACCGATCAGCGAAAGCACGAGGGCGGTGATGACTGCGATTAGACCGAGCACCCCGGGGACGCCAATGCCGGGAATGAAGAAGATCTCGACGATGATCAGGATCACGCCCACCAAAAACAGCAGCGCCTCTTCCCAGCCGACCAAGTGAACGACCGCGTGTCCGCCGAAGAACAAGGCGAGGGCGACGAAGCCGGCGATCGTGAAGCCACCGACGCTCCGCGTGTAGAAAGCGATCATCAGTCCGAGCATCCCGACCGAAAGAAGGAGGCCGCTCACGGTGGGTTCGGTGAGCCAGCGCGCGATCTCCTCGCCCCAGTTCAGCTCGGAGGTCACAACCTCCGGCTTCTCGAGGCTGAGCGCCTCGAACACGGCGTCGAGGTCCTCGGCCTGAGCGTCCGCCATCCCGAGCTTGAGGGCCTGATCGGTGTCGAGGGTGAGCAGCTTGCCGGGCTCGACGATCCCGTCGATGACGACTTCGCTGTCCACCATGGCTTCGGCGATGTCGCCACGTCGCCCATTCGCCTCGGCGGTCGTTCGCATCTCGGCGCGCATGTACGAGACCATCTTCTCGCCCACCGCTTCCGCTTGGCCGCCGGGACTGGCCTGAATCGGCGTGGCGGCGCCTATGGTGGCGCCCTCACTGACGATGACGTTGTCGCAGGCCAGGCTGATCAAGGCGCCAGCGCTGATCGCGCGGGGGTGGATGAACGCGACGGTCCGAGGCTTGGCTTCGAGCAGGGCATCGCGGATCTGAATCGCTGCGTCCACCCGTCCGCCGAGCGTATTGACTTCCAAGACGATTGCCGCCGCATCCGGGTTGGACTCGATCGCGCGCCGCACGAAGGCCGCAAGGCCCAGCTCCACGGTCCTGTCGATCGCGACCACCACGACCTTGCTTCCGGGCGCAGCCACGATTGGAAGCGCCACCACGTTGGACTCGACGTTGGCGCTGGCGGCAGGCCGATACCCCGATTTGTCGTCGTCGTCGGCCTTCTGCCCGAAGCCCACCTGCGCCGTGCACAAAATGATGCTGGCGATCAGGAAGCCGCGGAGGCTCAAGCGCGGATACTGTGCCCACCTCACGCTTGGAACCTAGCGCCCTTGGGACGGTAGCTCAATGCGTTACCTTCCCGGCTTCGTGCCGCC
Source organism: Polyangiales bacterium (assembly GCA_048550275.1). Taxonomy (GTDB): domain Bacteria; phylum Myxococcota_A; class Polyangia; order Polyangiales; family Houyiibacteriaceae; genus SG8-38. Next base: position 491 of record JBLYYU010000279.1, on the reverse strand, counting down.
CGGGTCGTGGTAAGCTCCCGGCCTTCTGAAAGCGAGGACGTATGCCGCCCGTGCCGCCCAAAAACGCCGGACCCGTTCGAGAAGCGCATCGTTTCGATGAGGCCAGCCTCGATGATTGGATGGCGGAGCACGTCGAGGGCTACTCCGGCTCGCTCCAGGTCTGTCAGTTCAAGGGCGGGCAATCCAACCCGACGTATTGGCTGGCCGACGAGGAGCGCCAGTACGCTCTGCGGAAGAAGCCGCCGGGCAAGCTCCTGCAGTCGGCCCACGCGGTCGATCGCGAGTACCGGGTCATGCGCGCGCTTGGCGACACCGACGTGCCGAGCGCGCAAATGTACGCCCTCTGCGAAGACGATTCGGTCATTGGCACCTCCTTCTTCGTCATGGAGTACGTCCAGGGGCGGATCTTCTGGAATGTGCAGCTTCCTGATGTCGACCCCGGCGAGCGGCGAGCGATCTACGAAGAGCTCGCCAGGGTCCTCGCGGCGATT
>JBLYYU010000278.1:0-2944 GCA_048550275.1 Polyangiales bacterium | reverse complement strand
TGGATCATTCAATTCGGCGACAGCGGCATCGTCGGCTACGTCAGCAGGCTCGGGCTCCTTCTGTTTCCGCTCATCCTCTTGGTGCGCCGCTTGAGGTTCGTCCCGCGCGATTCCGATCGACGCCTCTTGTCCGGGCTGGGACTCATGGTCGGTTTCGGGGCGTTCGACATGATGCCCAACGCCGATTTCAACGGCATTGCGTTTCTCCTGAGCGGAGCCCTCATCGGATGCTTGACCGGGATTCTGCAGGAAGCTGCCCTGACGAGGACGAGGAAACGGCGAGCGCGAATCGCTGCCGCGAGGGAAGCAAAGCTGGCGGGAGCCGGCCCGGCATGATTACAGGGCGTTTCTGGGCTATACCGGTTCACCGTGAGCATGAAGCTAATGCAGCCCCTGAAGGCGGCGCGCGCGCTGCGCGAGCTCTTCGCCGACCCCGACGAGACGCGGCACGTCTTCGAGATCATCGAAGCGATGCAGGGTCCGGCGCTCGTACGTGTGCGCAATAGGCTTCGAAAGAGCGACGAAGGGCGGCGGCTGCTCTCCGAGCAACCCGACCTCGTCCCGTTGTTGAAGAATCGTGGTGCGCTTCGGGCGATGCCGGCGGGAAGCCTCGGCAGGGCGTACCTGGCGTTTGCGGAGTCCGAAGGGATTACCGCGGACGGGCTCGTCGACGCCTCGGACGTCCAGCGTCGGCGCGATGCCGAAGGCGAGTTCCTGTGGATTCGCGATTGGCTCCGCGACAGCCACGACCTCTGGCATGCCGTGCTCGGCTACCAAGGCGACCTGGTCGGCGAAGCCGCATTGCTGGCCTTTAGCCACCATCAGACGGGGAACATCGGCGTCGGAATGATCGCCGCGATGGCCTGGTTCAAGATCGGCCGGGCGGTCGAGCCAGGCCTGGACTCCCGCAGCGTGATCGTCGCCGGCCGCAAGCGCTCCAAGCACGCGACTTGGTTCTTGGCGGTGCCCTGGCACGAATGGCTGGAGCGTCCGCTCGCCGACGTTCGTCGAGATCTCGGAGTCGAGCCCCTGGGCGACTACCAGACGGTTCGCTCGCACGAGGTGAACGTCAGCCTCGTTGCATGAGGCAGCGGTTGCGTCGTCACGACTTGCGAAGGACCGCGACCAGGAAGCCGCCAAAGTTGCGAAGCGGCGAGCCGGAGGCGAGCTCTTCGGCGCGTCGAAGGGCGGGTCCGACCAAGGGAGCTCGATGGATGCTTGCCACTGGCGTGAGCACGCGCACTCCCCGAAACTCGACCAGCGTGAGCTCGGGCGGAAGGAGTGCCCGGACCGCGCGCGGTGAATCCCAGCGCGTGAACACGTCCGACTCTGTCTGACCGGCGCCGATCCGCCGCGGACCCGCTACCCTTCTGGCCAGATAGCGCAGGCTCCAAGGGTTGTAGAACTCGAGTACGAGGTGCCCGCCTCGCCTGGTCACTCTCGCTGCTTCGCGAACGGCCCGTCCGACTTCTGGTACGTGCGCTAGGACTTTGAAGCTGTAGGTCAGGTCGAATCGCTCGTCCTCGAAGGGGAGCTCGCAAACGCTGCCGATGCGCACTTCGAGCCCCCGCTCGATAGCCCGCGCGGCCATTCCTCTGGAGATGTCGATGCCGATCGCCTCCTTCGCCACCCTTGCGACGCGTTCCAAAATCAGGCCGGTGCCGCAGCCGAGCTCGAGGACGGCTGCGTCACGAGCGTAGGTTTCAGCGACCTGGAACTCGAGATCGTCGACCATCCGATGGTATCCGTGGCCGCGCTCATCGTCGTACGACCGGCTGAACTCGTCGTAGTAGCGGCGCACCTCGCTGTCGTTGAGGTCAGCCACAGAGCTCCGAATAGAGCGACTCGTAGGCCGCGGCGACTCGCTCGGGGCTGAGCTTCGTGGTGACGAAGGTGCGCGCTCGTGCGGTGAGGGCACGGCGCGCTGCCTCGTCGGAGCTGAGCCGTTCGATGGCTTCCGCCAACGCCTCGGGGTCCGGCTCGACCGCAAGAGCCGCGCCCTCGTCCGCAAGCTCGGCGGCCGGCGTCGCCTCGGCCACCAGCACGGGGCGTCCCAGCGACATGGCTTCGAGAGCCACGAGTGGGTAGTCCATCTTTGCGTAGGGAGTCCCGTTCACCATGAGGACGAAGTCGCTGAGCGCGAGCAGCTCGTGAATGTCCGGCGTTTCGCCGAGCCAGCGTATCCGAGCCTCGATGCCCCATTGCTCTGCCCGGGATCGACAGCGGGAAAGCGCTGCATCTGCCGCTGCCGTCTTTCGGCGGCAGGCCATCAGCAATACGGTGTCGGGCCGGTTCGACGCTGCTAGCGCGTGCAATGCCAGCTCCGCCCCGTCACCGAACTCCAGATCCCCCGGATAGATCCAAACAGGGAGGTCACGATCGAGTCCGTGTTTCTGGCGGAGCGCCGCGCGCTCTTTGGCGTTCGGCGCGCGGAGGGCCGGCACGCAGGGTGGGATGACCCGCAGCGCGCTCTCGCTCGTGCCGCCCCGTCGAAAACGCTCGTACGCTGCGCGTGACAGCGCGACCGTCACGTCCGCGAACAGCAGGCTCCGTGTCGAGACGTGCTCGGGAGGGAGGCTGCACACCGTTTGTACGCACGGTACACGGCGGATGGCTTTCGCGAGACGCCCAGCCTGCGAAGACTTGAGATTCGGTGCGAAAAAGAAGTGCCAGAGGTCGGGTCGCTCGCCGAACACGAGTCGCCGAAACGTCTCGACGCGAGATTGGTTCAGCAAGATCGGCGAGTGACGCTGCAGATGACCCGCAACGTCGCGGGCCAGGTTCTTGCTGCTGTCGTTCCAAGGCGGAGTCACCGGCTTGGACACGAAGAGGACCTCGGCCATTCGGATTGAAGTACGCCTTGCGACCGCGTCCGGCAAGTGATTGAGTCAGCGGCGATGCTCGGAGGCAAGACGATCGCCGTAGTCATGCCGGCTTTCAACGA
>JBLYYU010000277.1:0-6746 GCA_048550275.1 Polyangiales bacterium | reverse complement strand
GATCTGCTCGCGGGGTTCTGGTTGGTAGCGCTGCTGTTCTCGTTGAACGAGTTGCACGAAAACCCTCGGCCTGGGCGAAGCCAACTGCTCGTCGTCGGCGCGCTCGCATTTCTCGGCGCGAGCTCGAAGTTGCCGTTCGCGATCGCCGCCGTCGCGGCTTGGCTCGCCTGGTCCATCCGAACCCGGGCGCCGGAGTCGCGCCGGGCGGGGTCCGCAATCACGGCAGGAATCGCCGTGCATCTCGTTCTGCGGGCGATTTTTGCGCCATTTCAGGGGCAGCTCGGAGCCTCCGAGAACGTGTTCGCAGACCCTCAGATCTGGTTCGCGCTTCCAAAAATCGTTGGAAAGGGCGCCGCGGCGCTCCTGTCGTTTCGCGCGGAGGCCATGCAGTCGCTGTCCTGGGCGCTGTTCGGCACTTGGTCGCCCGCAGACTGGCTCGGACTACTAGTTGTCGTGCTCGTGTTCGCGGTGTTGCTGTACCGCAAGGACTGGCCCGGGCTCGTATATTGGCTCGGTGCTTGGTTGACGCTCGCGCCGGTTCTGATCGTCTCGGGCGCGTTTTGGATGGGCTTCGATCGTTACCTCTACATTCCGTCGATTCTCGCAGTGCTCGCGCTGTCGCCGTACGTTGCGCGTGCGGCTTCCCATGGGCGCAACGTCCGTGTCGCAATGGTTGCCGCGAGCCTCGTACTGATCCTGCTTGCAGCGTTTCAGTCGCGGAAGGCGAGCACCGCGTACGCCGGTCAGGACTCGTACGATCGCGCGCTGCTTCGTGACCACGCTGACGACCCGAGCATCCATTACTACTTCGCGCGTGTAGCTTCGCGGAGTGGCGACGACGAGGCTTTGCGCGAACACCTCTCGTCGATGCCAGCGCCGCCATGGCCTCGGCCGATCATCGTGCAGACGTACGACTTGGCGAAGCGGGCAAACGACGACGCCAAGTCACGCGAGGCCATCGACGCACTCGTAGCGACCGCGGATGGCGCAAGCCGCTGCGCCGCGGTGAGAGCCCAGCTCGAAGCATGGTTGGAGGACTCCGAGGATCCGGCCGCGGCAGAGCCGCTCGAGCAGGCCCTCCAGCGCGTAAAGTGCGGACCGTGAATCTCGGGACAGTGAAAAGTTTACATAATATACGTTCTGCGAAATTGGGCTGCAGGCCCCCTAGCGAGCAAACTTGGGTTTATCCGCCCCCTAAACGGCGTCCGAGCGCATCGACCGGACTCGCTGCCAGGATCTTTTGGCGCTGGTGCGGGTGTGACTAGTATCGCCGCGTTGGGACGGTTGTGAGCAACTCCGAAGCCAGGACACCGGCGTCTATGACCTCAGCGCGCGGGCTGAAACTAGTTGTCGCGACAATGGCGTTGCTTGTGTCCCTGGTCGCCTGCGCGCCGGGCCTGCTCGGAACCTGGGTCTACGACGATCGCTCCATGGTCGAGAATCCGCTATTCGACGATTTCTCGGACGTCGTCAGCGTGTTCGTACGCAATTCCGCGGACTACCTCGGGCGTGGCAAGTTGGTGGACCCTGAAACCACGGCGACGTACCGGCCCGTGACGATGCTCACCCTCGTCGGGACTCATGCGTTCGCACCTCGGGAAATCGCGCATCACGCGGTTGGCTGGTTGCTCCACGTTCTTACCGCGTGGCTCCTCTATTTGGGCCTATCGAAGAGGGATCGTCCCGGCCGGGTCGACCCGGTGGCAGCATGGCTTGCGGGTTTGTTCCTGCTCCACCCAATTGGGGTCGAGGCCTACGTTTGGATCAACGGCCGTTCGGATCTCGTAGCTGGGTTCTTTCTCGCGCTTCTCGTGGTGCTCCGACCAGGTCGTGCTCGACTGTCCATCGCGCTGATGGCCGCCTGGCTGCTCATCGGGTTCCTTGGCACCGCAGCGAAGCTACCCTTCGCTATTGCCGCACTCTTTCTGGGGCTTGGCGCCTGGCTTCGGCAAGGTGCGGACGCGCGTCGCGGATCGCACGTAGCGTTGGCGGCTTCGCTGACATGTGGAATCGGTCTCTTCGTGCTGCTGCGAATGCGCCACACGCCGTTTGCCGATCACGTGGGGGCCACCATGGGCATGGGCGCGGCAGCTTTCTGGGCGCCGGCTCCGAAGGTCGCTGCGACGGCGGTTCATGCGCTGCTCAGTCTTCGCGCAAGCGCCATGCAGTCGATGGCCTGGAACGCGATTCAGCCCTGGAGCCTCGCGCAGGCTACAGCCGCATTCGCGTTGCTCGTGTCCGTCGCCGGTCTCGTTTGGAAGCGCGATTGGGGCGGTGTCGCGTATGTCGCAGGCGCCCTGCTCACGCTCGCACCCACGCTCTTCGTGACGCAGCGCATTTGGTTCGGTTTCGATCGCTACTTGTACATGCCGCTCATCCTGGCGTTGCTGGCGGCCGAGCCCTACGTGCGGAGGCTCGTTGCACGCTTGGCATCGCGCAAGGGGTTCGTCCGGCTCGTCGCGATTTCGGTGCTTCTGCTTGCAGCGTTCAATACGAACATGGCCAGCCGTGCCTATGCCGGCCACGTCGAGTTCATGCAGGCTCTGTTGGACGAACGTCCTGAGGACCCGACGGTGCATGTGTACGTCACCAGCATGCTGCACGTGATGGGCGACCGAGAGAACGCAGCGGAGCAACTCAGGAAGATCCCTGCCCCTCCCTGGCCCAAAGCGGTCATCGTGCCTCAGACCCGTTTCGCCGCGGACCTGGGTAATGCCCCTCTGTTCGAGAAGACGATCGCCTACGGAAAAACGACCTATCCCAACGACCCCGAGGTAATGCTCGAGACCATGCGCTGGGACTACCAACATCGACGATTGGACGACCTGATCGAATCTGCGAAGAGCTTTCCCCAGGACAACGCCGCGGCGTGTGTAGACGCTCGGGATCAGATTCGTGAATGGTCGAAGACGCTCGAGGCGGACGAGCAACGGCGTCTGAGTAACGCCGCAGATGAATTGCGATGTACCGGAGGCTAGGGGTCGCAAAGTAGCCAATTCACTTCAAGTCGGTAGGATTCGCCAATGCGAACTGGGCGGGAGCTGGGGGACCTGCGGCTGTTGCTCTCGTGCGCCGTGATCGTGCCGGGGGTCTGGGCGCTTTTCCTTCGCTGGGACGGAGTCGTTCTTCTGGGCGGCCACGACGCCTACTCGTTCATCCTGCAGTACAGGGATTTCGTGCGTGCCGGTGGAGACTGGCACCCCCTGCTCTACGCGCCGACGGTCTACGGCGGCAGCGCCTTGCACAACGCGCTCCCGATTGTCCTCTTCTATCAAGCGTGGGCGTGGCTCGGCCTGTCGCCTGTCCTCGCCTACAACCTGTCGAGCTTCAGTCTTCAAATCATCGTCGCGTACTTGGGCGTTCGCGCCAGCCAGGATCTAGTTGCGCAGTGGCGTGGGGAGGAGCGCCGTTCACCCTGGCTCGTTGACGCAGCCGCCATCGTCCTGTTCGCGTTTGCGCCGTATCTCGGCTGGCGATTTGGAGCCGGTCACCAGGGCTTGATTTCAGGCATTCTCGTGCTCTTCGGGGCCACGACCTTGGCAACGGCCGTCCACTCCAATCGTCTGACGTCCACTACGGCAGCCGTGTCCCTCCTCGCACTGGTGACCGGCCTTTCTTCGCCCGGACAACAGATCGGCTTCTATTCGGTGCTCTTCGGCGGCCCGATCGCGCTGGCCCTTCTAAGGCCGTTCAACCAGGGGGGTGGCAAGCGAGCGGCGGTCTCAGGATTGGTTGCTCTCTCCGCGGTCGCGCTGAGCCTCCCGCGACTGTTGCCCATGCTCCGGTATGCGACCGGCCCGGACGCTTCGAGATCGCTCGACGAGTCGCAGACGACGTACAGCTATGTCACCGCGAACGCCGCCGACTGGATCGGCTCGATCCCCTGGGACTACTCGATGTTCCCAACGGACAGGCCGCATCACTTTCTGCACGAAACCAACTACGCGTTCGGTCCAGTGCTCGCACTGCTCCTGATCGTGCCCTGGCGGAAGTGTCGGGGCGCTGCGGGTGTCGCACTGGCAAGCGCGCTGCTGGTACTCGCGTTGAGCACGAACTTTGGCCCGATCTCGGATTGGATGATCGCAGCCGTCCCGCCTCTCGGCAGCTTTCGTGTGCCCGGGCGAGCGATGGTCGTCCTGTGTGCCTTCTTGCTGATGTTCGTGATCGCGGCGGTTGTCTACGCCTCGCCGGACAGCGACGCCGCGCGCGAATCTGGTCGCTGGGCGAACGCCGCACCGATGGCGATTGCGGTTCTCGGAGCGTTCACTCTGCTTGCATTTGGGACGATCGCACGGGAGTTGATCGTCTGGGGACTCGCGCTCCTGCTCGTCGCGCTCTATTGGGGGGCTCGCATGCTGCACGAGCCCTCGCGCCGCCTGCTTCCCTACGGTCGATGGCTCCTCCTTCCGCTAGCGATCGCTTCGATCCTGGCGTTTGAGCAGCGCTTGACGCCCTACGCGCCTCGGCAGGCCATCGAGGACGTGCCCGGGCTGATGCGAGCCGAAGCCCTGAAAGAGGAACCGAAGCTTGCCGCCCCGCTGACACGAACCGTGCTCGACGTGCGGCTCGATTGGTTCCTGAACAACACCGGCTGGGCCAGCGACATTGAAACTGTAGCGGGCTACTGGGTGCCGCCCCGGCGCTTTCAGCAACTCGAGGCCGCGGCACGGCATGGGGAATTCGATCCGCACAATGCCCATGTCGGCGCTTCGCCGGCGCATCCGGGGTTTGGCATCCTTCGCGAGCTCTACAACATCCGCTTTCGGCTCGGTCAGAACGACACCGGACTCGAGGTGACCGATCTTGGTGTGACCGTCGGGTCTGCCTGGTTCAGCGCATCGGCCACGAGAGTCGAGGACTTCACGGAGCTCGTGCGCGTTCTGGAAGAAGGGCTCGTCGAAGAGACCGTCCGAGACACGCTCTGGGTCGTCGACGACATGGATGCGCCCGATGCGGATGCTCTGCGATCGATCGAACGGAGATGCGCGCAGTCGCGGGTCCTGGGAGTCGAGCGTGGATCCGCCGCGGGAGAAGTCGTTCGCGTCCGCTACGAGAGCAACGGACGCTGCCCGGTCACACTGTCGATGAACTACCTTTCGCAGCTGAGCGCCTCGGTCACCGGACCTGACGAGGCGCGAACGCCTCTCTCTCTTTTTCCAGGCTACGGTGCGTTGACGAGCGCCATCGTACCTGAGGGCGCCGGGACGCTGTCGATCATGTCGGTCGCGACGCGCCCCTGGTGGCACTGGGCCCTCTATCTCGTCGGCGTGCTTTGCTTCCTGCTCGCCGGGATCCTCGAATCCGGGTGGCGCAGAGGAGCGCGGGTTTGAGCGCGCACCCCAGGGCCCGCAGCGCCGCGGTCACGGCTCTGCTCCTCGTTGCGATGGCGGCGGCGAGCTACGTTCTGCTGCGGAGCCAGGATCGTCCGGTGGCGATTCGATTCGAGCCGGTGCTTCGCGCACGCGCGAGCACCGAGGCGGTCGACGCGCCGGCAAGCGCGGTGCTCGACGGCCGCTCGAACGTGGATTTGGGCGCGTCTTGGCGGGCCATGCCAGACGACAGCTCCCCGTGGATCGAAGTGTGGAGCGTCGCGCCACTACCGGTCCGTGCCCTCGCCGTGCGCCTCACATCCGGTGATCCAGCGTCGCTGCGTCTCGAAACCGAAGCGAACAAATCGATCCGTCCGATTGAAGTTGGCGAGCGGGATGCGGTCTTTCTGCTCGACCCCAAGAGACAGACCGCTCGGTGGAGATTGCGCGGAGCGTCGTCGGCGTCTCGAATTGAACCGCTGATCGGTGCGACCCCAATCGTCGTGATCGACCGTGACGGCCATGGCGATGCGTTGCTCGAGATCCTGCGCGGCTATGGAATCCCTGCTTCTTGGATGCCCGCGCTTCCCAAGCAGGTGCGAGAGTGGTTGCCGAAGGATGCCTGGGTCGCCCTCCCCTCCGATCCTGCCCCGTCCCCGCTCGCCGATGCGCTTCGCGAATTCGCGCGGGCCGGCGGGCAAGTCTTTGAATCGTCGTCGAGCAGCCCGGTCTGTGCGGCGCCGAGTCCGCGATCCGACGCAGCGAGCGGAGCGCGCTTGGTTGGCCCTGCGTTCGAGGAAGAGATCGCGTATCCCGAGGCCCTGACCAAAGAAAGCCCCTGCAGGGACTGCAGCGAGCGTCAGGTGCTCCTTCAAAGCAACGCTGGAATGCCGGCGCTCGTTCTGCATCGAGTTGGCGCGGGGCGATGCTTGCGGTTTCAGGGCGACCTCGTCGAGGGCGTGCGACGAATGCGACAGGGAGACCCATCGCTCGCAGATCGTGACACGAACGGCAGGGAGGGAATTCAGCCGAGCGACCTCTTCGTCGGTCAGCTGCGTCCAGCGGATGCTTCTCGCCCCCATGCCGATCTCCTGGTCGAGTCGGTGCTTGCCGCGCTCGAGCTTCCGTTTCGGCTCCATGCCCTTCCCGCGCACGCACCCGGTCTGACAATTTTCACGGCCGACCAGGACTACGTGCCCGAAGCGGGCGTCGACGCTCAACTCGAAGACGGCGCCCCCGAAGCGCTGACCCTTCTACTCACCGATGCCCGGTTTGGGGGGAAGCCAGACGTCGACTTTGGACCGGAGCATCCACCGACGCTGTCCGCGAGCTGGGCTGCAGAGCGGGCCACGGACCAAGTCGAGCTCGGTGTCCATCCGAATCTGCTCGGCGTTTCGGAAGACGCCTACGCATCCATACTCGCCGACCAGGCGGCAG
>JBLYYU010000276.1:0-5941 GCA_048550275.1 Polyangiales bacterium | reverse complement strand
TGTCGATGTGCTGGCGCGCCAGATCATGCTCGCCCACTAGGATGTAGGCCGAGGCGACGATAGCCTGAACCACGGGATCGGTGGGGTCTATACTTAGCGCCTTTTCCGCGACGCAACGCCCTTCCGCGCGCGGCACAGGACAGCGCCACGGTGGTCTCCGGCTTCGCAGAAACGCACACGGGTATCTTGGGCAACGAAGCCACCGTCAAGCAGCTCAACAAAGACCTGACGGCGCTCTGCCTACCTCAGTAGCAGGCCGGCCTCGGCGTTGCTTCATCGTGTGGCGGACGGCGGCGCGATTTCAGCCAGGCTCCCAAGAGGTCAGCGAGCGCGCGTCCGCCAGGTCGGGAGTGTCGAAGCCCTCCGTAAACTGTCCGTAGATGGGCGCAACGAGATCGCGGGCTCGTGCGTGCTCCCCACGACTAGCCCAAAGTCGACCGAGACCGACGGCCGCACGTAGTTCGAACACCTTGGCTCGCTGGGCTTTTGCCGTCTCTAGGGCTTGCAGAAAGAGGCGCTCTGCCGCTTCCTCGTCGCCCTGGTGCTCCCAGGCGATTTGGGCCTTCATCCGATGGAGCTCTGCGTCCCAGTGGACTTGGCCGGTGGAGCCGGCCACCGCCATTCCCGTGCCGATAGTGAACAGCGCCCCATCACTCTGCCCGGCGCGGTGCAACGCTTCTGCAAGGTAACACATGAGCATTGGCGCGTTCGCCCGGTTTCCAGTCGACCCGACCTGCAAGATGGAGTCGCGGAAACCTTCGGCGGCAGCTCGAGTTTCGTCCGGCCCATCCGCGGCTTGCAGCGCAGCCCAGGCGTGCACTGTTCTCGCACCTGACAGGATGAACGCGTATGCTCGAGGTTCGGCGATCGCGATGGCGCGTTCTGCCAACCGACGGACCTCGTCGGGTTCCCTTCGCATCACGTGAAGAATCGCGGCCCAGAAATACGCGTTGGCCACACTGAAGGTATGACCGCCTTCCTCCGCGTGTTCGAGCGACTGGCGGCCCTTCTCGAGCGCCTGGTCCGGGTAGCCGGCCATCCAAAGGGCCCAGGCTTCCCAGCTCATGATGAACACACCGATGTCTTCGTTGAGGGCGTGCGACAGGGGACGATGTTTGGCCGGATCGTGGAGCTGTGTCGCTTGTTTGAAAAGCTCGAGGGCGCGCTGAGAATCACCGCGGAAGTAACGTACCGTGCCGGTTTGCCGTCTAGCGACGAGCATCAAGGCGGAATCGCCGCTCTCCTCGGCAACCTCGCTCAGCCAACCCAGGGCTTCCTCTGCCTTGTCGAGCTCCCCTCTTCCAAGATAGAAGGCCAATAGGCCGCGCATGACCAAGAACACCTGCTGGGGCTCTCCAACCTCTCGACTCAGCGTTCGCGCACGCTCGTAGGCCGCGACCGCGTCAGTACTCGCCCAGCCTTCCACCCAGAGCAGCGCGATTCCTAGGTCGAGCTGCAGCAGGAGCTCGAGCTGCGGCAGTAGTTCCTGCTCGCCCTCGCCCGGGCCCTCCGTTCGGCTCTGCTCCAAGAGCCGCACTCCTCGGCGTAGGTGCTCGAGGGTTTGCGCAGTGGCTGAGCGCAATGACGCTTGCTCTGCGGCCCGTTGGTAATAGGCGGCTGCCTTCGCAAGGAGACGCCCCTCCTCGCAGTGCCTGGCAATCTGATCGGGCTCTGCTGCGACGTGGTCTGGGAAACGCTCTTCGATGACCCTGGCCACGTGTGCGTGCCATTCCTGACGCGTAGTTTTCAGGAGTGACTCATAGGCCCTTTTCTGGATGAGTGCGTGCTTGAAGGTATAGACCGCCTCGCCCGCTTCTTGGACTCGTTGCACCACGCCTGCGTGGACGAGCCTCGCCAAGTGCTCCTCGTCAGATTCCGTGCCCTCCGAAGCTGCCTGGAGAAGCGGCAGCGAGAAGTCGCGTCCTAGCACCGCAGCGAGCTGGGCCAGCCCCTTCGCCGACCCCAGCCGATCGAGCCTTGCCATCAGCAAGCTTTCGAGCTTCGGCGGTACAGCCAACTCTGGCATCCGACCTGGATTGGCCTGGGATTCCTGCATCGTCAGAACGAGCTCTTCGACGTAAAGGGGTATCCTGTCCGTCTTGCTCACGAGCTGTTGTCGAACATTCGCAGGCAATGGCGTATCCGCCGTCAGCGCGTCGATCATCGAAGTCGTCTGTGCGCGCGTGAGCAGCCCAAGCTCCATGTGCTTGATGTGAGGCTGGGGCGCCCAGCTTGGCGTGAAGTCCAGACGGTGAGTCGACACCACCAGCAGGGGTGCTCCCGACGTGCGGTCCATCAACGCCTCGACCACGTCGAGAGTCGACGGGTCGAGCCAGTGCAAGTCTTCGACGACGACGATGATCGGGCGCCGGGACGACTGCGCCAAGAACCAACTGACGAGTGAATCGACCGTCCGCTGCCGCCGTGCTTCTGCGCTCGTCATCGACGGGGCATCTTGGTCCGACGTGGACAAACCGAGCAGGCCCGCGAACAAGGGCGAAGCTTCGTCGCCGTCGAGTCCCGCCCGCTCGAGCTCGTCCACGACGATCGCGAGCTTCTCCGCATCAGAGTCGAGCGCCCGCAGGCCGAACGCCCCCTCGAGAAGCGTGCTCATCGGATAGTACGCGCTCTGGCCGTGGAACTTCGACGCTCTGCATACGAGCCAGCCTTGCGCCTCGTTCCCAAGCTGCTCACGGAACGCCGTCAGCAACCGCGACTTCCCGATCCCCGCCTCACCCGACACCACGACCGCGCCCCCGCGGCCCTCGCGGGCATCGTGCCAACTCGCAAGCAGTTTCGCCATTTCGGCTTCGCGCCCAACGAACGGAGTGAGTGCTCCTCCCGACCGTAGGACGGGTTCATCGGCCGCCGCGGTTGCGCGGGTCACACGATGCAGCTCGATTTCGTCGGGGACGCCAGCCAAAGTGGACGTGCCGAGACTCTCCGTGACGAAGATGCCTCGCACGAGGTTGAGCGTCGTCGCGGTGATCACCACCTGGTTGGGCGCTGCTTTGCCGTGCACGCGCGAGGCAATGTTGACGTGGACACCAACCGCGCCGCTCACCTCACCAACCACGACGGTGCCCGTGTGGATCCCGATACGGACTGACAGGCAGTGACCATGTTTCCTTTCGAACTCTGGGCCCTGCGCGGCGACCGCCTCCACGATCGCGAGACCCGCATGCACGGCTCGCTCTGCGTCGTCTTCGTGAGATTCGGGATGGCCGAAGAAGGCCAGCACCCCGTCGCCTTGCCAGTCTCCGATCGAACCACCGTAGCGCTCGATCACTCTCTCGACGTTGGGTCGATAGTCCCTGAGAAGCCCATACCAGTTTTCGTCGCCGATCTCGGCAGCGATGCGAGTTGAGTCCACCACATCGCAAAACATGGCCGTGAGCTGGCGGCGCTCTGCGTGGGGAGCGCCAGTAGGCGGGCCGACAGAGTCGCGCCCTGCTTCGTGACCGGCAGCCGACATGCGCCTACCTGACGACGCCCATCTCTACTTGATCCACCATAACCCCAGAGCGTACACGAGCTGCCATTGGTTTGGGAGACAGTTTGCACCGTGTTGCCGAGGCGATAGAGCTGGTCTCCAACTCGTTCGCTGCACGCTTGCGCCCGCGCGCATCGGCGACGTTTAGCGTCATCCAGATGGGCTAAGCGAGCATGTCAGGGCTTGCCGGCCCCCGTGGGACCCGCTCCCCTACTCCGCCTCGAGCGTCAGCGTGTAGTTGACGTTCGAGCCCAGCGTCGAGGTATCCGCACAGAGGTGATAGGTCGTGCCCTCGGTCAGCGTGACGTACGAGCTGGTCTGGAACGCGCCGACCGGAATCGGTGACGGAGACTGACCCGCAGCGGTCAGCAGCCCACCAGGCGGCGTCCCCGAGTAGAGGCCCGCGGCCAAGAGCCCTCCACCGCTGTTGTGCGCAGCGTTGATCCGGTAGTTTCCGGAGTGAACCACGTCGACCATGTAGCAATGGTCGCCGCCCGAAATCGGCCCGGCCAGGTCGATCTCACCGGTCCCGCTGTCGAGGTCCGGGGAATCGTTGAGCGAGCCGCTGACACTGCCCGGCGCTGCAATGCGATCCGCCGGGAAGACACAGTACGGGCTGTCGCTGATACCGAGACCCGTGTTGTCGCAAGCCTCGACCGTGTACACGCCCGGGCTCAGGAAGTTGTAGTCGGTGCGCGTCTGCGCCGTCTCGATGTCGTTCAGATTGTGAGGCGCACCCGCGATGTCGTAGTCGTTGAGCGACGTGCCGTTCGTGGTGCCCTGCAAGAGGTACCAGCCAGCGGTTGCGATGCACAGGGTGCTGCTCGAGCAGTTGCGCCCCAAGCTGAATCCGTCGCTGAAGTTTCGACAATTGTTTCCGCCCATCTGGCAGGACCCGCCGAGGGCAGTGCAGTCGCTGCTGCAGTTGTCCCCGCCGTTCGTATTCCCATCGTCACAGAGCTCACCCGCGTCGATTATTCCGTCGCCGCAGACTTCCGGCGTGCACGTCGGACGGCAGCCATCCCCATAGTCCGAGTTCCCATCGTCGCAGATCTCTGCGCCCACGAGCACACCGTCTCCACAGTACTCCGTACAAGAGGAGGGACTGCCGGTACAGGTCCAGCCGGCCTCGACCTGGCAGAGGATCGAGCAACCGTCGTCTTCGATCTGGTTGGCATCGTCGCAGGTCTCTGCGCCGAGGATCTGGCCGTCCCCGCAGGCAGGCCAGCAGGCCGAGGGCTCACCGGTGCAGTTGTACCCAGCCTCGATGGCACAGGCTCCGTCGCAGCCGTCGCCGCTGAGCCCGTTCCCATCGTCACAGGTCTCGGTGCCCGAAGCGATTCCGTCCCCACAGACCGGACAGGCCACGGGATCACCCACGCAGCCCACCGCCGTCAGGTCGATGTCGACGAAATGCCCGTCTTCACCGATCGCGCGGCCACCTTGACCCGGGTAGTGCCCAGCGGTGAAGCCAGGGCTTGGGTCCGTGCCGAGCTCGATCGTGTCATGCATTCCGAGCCGAATCGCGCCCTCGCCACCGTCGATGGCCGGAAAGGCCGTGTTCGAATCCGAGAAGATGTGCATGTCCCAGGTGAAATCGAGAACGATGTGTTGCTGCGTCGTGCCATTGAGCCTGACTCCGTTGGTACCCGTGACCTCGGCGTTCAAATCATCCTCTGCGCCGCCAAAGTCATCGAACACCGAAAAGACGCTCGGCGAGATGTGGAACGCCACGAAGGGGCCGCCGTCGATGCTGTAGCGGCCCTGAATCGGCGTCGTGAACTCAGCGAGCTCCGAACCGTCGTACAGCAGGTTCGCCTCGTCCACGGTCGTGAGCGCACCGAGAATCCTGTGGTCGATGTCGAGCGTCCAAGTTTCGCCCGCGACCGGCACGACGTCGAACTCGACACGGTAGTCGGCCGTGGCGTTGACATGCTCGTCGTCCAGCGTGCAGCAGGCATCGCCGGCGATCACGCTGCGGAAGCGTGTATCGATGGTCGAGGGGGTCGCGGTGAGCTTCGTCCTGTGTCGCCACTCGTTCGTGTCGAACACACCGTCGGTGACGAAGTCCGCGGTGCTCGAATCGGTGAGCACGACATTCTCGAGCTTCGTCGTAGGAGCCTGCAGCAAGTTCGTGTAGAGCTTGAAGAGGCCGTTCGAAGCTTCGACCTCCACCACGTCGACCTGCAAGCCAAAGAAGGTTGGAAGCGGGAAGCTGCCGAACGCGTCGCCGAACGCCGCGAAGAACGATGGCAGGATCAGCACAATCGAGGACTCGACCCCGGCTTCGTTCGCGCCGATGGCATTGCTGATGACGCGGGCAGTTGATGCGCCGGGCCCGGGAGCGCTCACCACCGGTGCGAGCTGCGCCGAGACCGGATCATAGGCCAGGTCGAGCCCAAAGCGGGTGTCGATCGCGAGCAAGAGCCACTTCTTGCCGTCGGACGG
>JBLYYU010000275.1:0-3785 GCA_048550275.1 Polyangiales bacterium | reverse complement strand
TCTTCGAAACGATGGCCGTTGCGGTAACCATCAGGATGATCAACAGAACGAGCACGACGTCGACCAGGGGCGTGACGTTGATGTCTGTGATCAAGTCGTCGTCATCGCCAGAACGGGCGCCACCAGCCATCTTACTGGCTCTCCTTGCGGCGATCGCTCTTCAAATAAGCGAGCAGGTCGCGGCCGAGTGCGTCCGCCCAGGTGAGCCGGTAGCGGATCAGGCGCTGAAAGTAGTTGTAGAAGGCGACCGCCGGAAGGGCGACGAGGAGCCCGATGGCCGTCGCGACGAGCGCCTCTCCAACTTCGGTCATCAGGCCGCTGGTCACTTTGCCCGCGCTCTCGTCGAGCACGTGGAACGCCTTGATGACGCCGATGACCGTACCGAGAAGCCCAACGAAGGGGGCGTTGTTGCCGACCGTGCCGAGGAAGCCGAGGTTCCGTTCCATCAGGGTGCGAGCGACTGCGGTTTCGCCAGCGAGCCGCTCCTCGACCGCGGCGGGGCCGTCGTCGACGACCTCGATGCCGGAGTGGACAATTTTGGCCTGGAATGACTTCGATTGGGAGAGCCGATCGCGGGCCCCCGTGACGTCGTTCTTGGCCATCAGGAGGCGGAGGTCCTCCTGGAGCGCCCGAACGTCATCTCGGGACGCGAAGAAGTAGTAGATTCGCTCGAAGATGATCGCGACGCCGATGATGGAAAGCAGCACCAGAAGCCACATGACCCAGGTGGCGCCCAGCATGGCGAAAGCAGTCAATCTCTCTTGAATGTCGATCATACGTTTCCTCGGGTAGGACCGCGCTTTTAGCCGGTCTTTGGGGGTGGTGCATCCCGCTTGAGAATCTCCCGCACCAATATGGTCGCGTAGGAGCCGGCGGGTAGGGTGAAATCGAGCTCCACCGTACTGTCGCTCACAGTCAGGTCCAGCTCTGGAACAGGAACGCGCACGAAACGTCGCGTTCCCGGCGCCAGCCGCTTCCATTTGGCAAGCGCCTCGAGAGTCAGCCCCGATTGCTCGAGGAGGGCCTCTTCGCGATCTCGGGCTTCCCCCTCGGGCCAGCGCATCTTGGTGCCGAACATGGGCCCCGTCGGGCTGATCTCCCAGGCGTCTGCTCGGGCCTGCGTGTCCTCGACATCGGGTGCCACGAACAGGCCGCCCGACTCGTGCTTCTTCACCAGGTCGCCGGGAAAAATCTTCCCGAGCGTCGAGCTTTGGACTCGCTCGGCCACGCAGCGATTGAAGATTTCTGATTGGACCGCGGACATTTGGAGCTTTCGATGGAACGGGGAGCGTGGCGCTCGGGCGTCGCCGACCACCCAGGTGAGCGCGCGCCGAGCGTTGTCGCCGTCCCGACCGAACCGCTGTTCTCCGTAGTAGTTGGGAAGACCTCGCTCCTGAATGTCTGACAACAACGAGCGGAGGTCGTCTATTCGCGCCGGGTCGACCTCGCGAAGGCGGATACGGAACCGATTGGCGCGGAGGTGCCCAGTTCGGAGCTTCTGGGTATGAGGCACGGCCTCGAGGACCCGAATGCCCTCGACCTCGGCTTGCAGGAGTGCGTCGGGCGAAGCGCCCCAGATGCTGATCCACTGCCGGGTGACGGCATGTCGGTCTTTGAGCCCCGCCCAGCCCGCGGATCTGGGGTCTGCGTCCACGTGCTCGCAGAGCAGGCGGACGGCGTCCTTGGTGGTGAGCCCTCTCTTCTCGATGAGGGCGAAGATGTGCTCACCGCTTCCGCTTGGCGCGTACACCGGCACCTCCTCGACCTCGAAGTCCTCGGGCGTCGATCGAAACTCGGCGTCGATCGGGGCGACGGCGTGGGTGAGGTAGGGGAGCGGCATGTCCGGGCGCTTCCTGTAGACCATCCGAGTCCGATTGGGTAGACAGCAGGCGTGACGGCCGACACTTCCATGCGTATCGAAGCGACATTGCGGGAAGAGCTCGCTGTGGGTTGCGGCGAAGGGGTCTTTCCCGGAGCCAGCGCATCCGTCGCGTTTTGGGAAGCGGGTGCCTGGGCATACGTCGACGTGGCTGCGGGCGTACGTGCCGAAGGGCTCGGTGCGGTCAGCCTCGACACGTTCTACGATCTGGCCTCGCTCACCAAGCCCTGGGTGGCCATCTCAGCATTGCGCTTGCATCAGGCTGGGCTCTTCGACCTCGGCGCGTTGGTCGAAACCCTCGTGACCGAGGCGAAAGGATTGCCGATTGGAGCGCGGACTTGGGAAGAGGTTCTCAGTCACCGCTCGGGCCTCGAGGCCTGGGTGCCGTTCTACGAGAAGATCCCGGCAGGCCCGGGTAGCCCGGCCGCGCGCGATTGGGTTTTGAGCGAGCTACTCCTGCATTGGGATGGAAGCACCGTCGGGACTTCGGTCTACAGCGACCTCGGGTACATCCTCGCGGCGTTCGCGATGAGCCGCGCACTGG
Source organism: Polyangiales bacterium (assembly GCA_048550275.1). GTDB lineage: Bacteria > Myxococcota_A > Polyangia > Polyangiales > Houyiibacteriaceae > SG8-38. The sequence continues at coordinate 1,362 of JBLYYU010000275.1, read as the reverse complement.
GTCGCCCCTTGGATGAGATCATCGCTCAGCGCGTCGCATCCCCGCTCGGCCTGGACCAGACCGTGTTCTTCGGGGCCGCTCGGCCGACGGAAGACTGGAAAGCCCGATGCGCGCCAACCGGCTGGTCGCACTGGCGCGCCAGGACGCTGACGGGCGAAGTTCACGACGACAACTGCGCGGCGCTCGGAGGCGTTGCCGGGCATGCGGGCATGTTCGGGATCGCCCGCAGCGTGACGAGCTTCGGCGCTGCCTGTGTCGGAGCCTGGCGCGGCCGGAGGGGCGCCGCGGAGGAAGAGCTCATCCGTCACGCGACCGCGTCGAGGCCCGGTGGCACGCATCGGCTCGGCTGGGACGGGAAGGCGGAGGACGGAAGCTCGGCGGGCAAAGACATCGACCCTGACGCCTTCGGGCACCTGGGCTTCACCGGGACTTCGCTCTGGTGTGACCCGCGCAGACAGCTCGTAATGACGCTCCTGAGCAACCGCGTTGCCGTCTCGGACGACAATGCTGCGATCCGCGCATTTCGTCCCCGGTTCCACGAGGCGCTCATCGCCGCGTTCGACGGACGCTAGCCCGAGAGCGAACGGAGCCGGTCGAGCAACTTCGAGTTGGTCTCGTAGGACAGGGCGTTGCCCGCTGCCCGCGCCATCGCTCGCGGATCGCCCACCAAGACCACCAGCTTCTTTGCGCGGGTCAGCGCGGTGTAGAGCAGGGCGCGGTTCAGGAGCATGAAGTGCGCGTTGTGCATCACGATGACGGCCGCCGGAAACTCGCTTCCCTGGACCTTGTGCACGGTACAGGCATACGCGAGTGAAATCGAATCGAGCTCATCGGCCTTGTACTGAACCTCGCGCCCGTCGAATTGCACGAACGTCACACCGCCCTCGATTCGCCGAATTTCGCCGAGGTCGCCGTTGTAGACTTCCTTGTCGTAGTTGTTGCGAAGCTGCATCACCTTGTCGCCGCGACGAAAGGACGGTGGTGCATCGCTCGGCTTGTCGCCCGGGTTGAACGCTTCCTGGAGAACTTCATTGAGCCGGACGGTGCCCAATGGCCCACGGCGCATCGGGGTCATCACTTGCACATCGCTGAGCGGGTCGAAGCCATAGGCGGTCGTCATGCGCCGAAGCGCCTGGACGAGTCGCTCCGTTATCGTGTCCGAGTCCGTTGCGGAAATCAGAAACAAGTCACCATCCCCCTTCGTTCCGCTCGGCGTAGGTTCGGGCATGCCCCCTTCGAGCACGCTGTGCGCACCACGGACGATGGCGCTCTGTTGCGCCTGCCGAAAGACCTCGTGCAATCGAATCGTCTTGCAGATTCGCGACGCGATCAGATCGCGCAACGGTTGACCGGGACCAACCG
>JBLYYU010000274.1:0-9890 GCA_048550275.1 Polyangiales bacterium | reverse complement strand
CATGGTGGCAAGCTGCCAGCATGTTCAGACGCCAGTGGTGGGTTCTACCCGTCATGCTCGTGGTCGGCCCGCTGGCCGGGTGCTTCGTCGGTGGCGTCCTGAGCTACATTCAGCCGAAACTCTATGAGTCGGCAGCGGTGATTCAGATCCGACCAACTGACCAAAGCAATCTTCTGACCGAACTTGGATTCATCACTTCAGACGAACACCTTGAACAGATCGCGTTCCAATCTCAGCTCTCCGCCCGGCGGACGCCGGCGTCGATAATCGGGATGAAGTTCTCGGCGGTGAGCGACGCACCGCCAACGAGGGCGCCGTCGACGTCTGGCTGGGAAAGCAGCTCGTCCGCGTTGCTGGGCTTCACGCTGCCACCATACAGAATTCGGACCGAATCGGCCCAGGATTTGCCCTTGAGCTCCGCGAGCCGCTGGCGAATCGCAGCGTGGACTTCTTGCGCGTCTTCCGCTTTGGCGGTCAACCCGGTGCCAATCGCCCAAATTGGCTCGTAGGCGACCACGAGGGGCGCCAGGGCTACGGCGTCGAAACCTTCCGTTGCCGCTTCGATTTGGCCGAGCACCACGTCGAGGGTCTTGCTCGCTTCGCGCTGCTCGAGGCTCTCCCCGATGCAGACGATCGGGACAACCTTGTGCACCAGGAGGGCACCGACCTTCTTGCGAACGCCCGCGTCCGTCTCGCCGAAGAACTGGCGACGCTCCGAGTGGCCGATGATGCAGTAGCCGCAACCGGCGTCGACCAGCAGCGTGGGGCTGAGCTCCCCCGTCCAGGCGCCCGAGTCTTCCCAATGGCTGTTCTGAGCGGAGAGGCCGACGGCGGACCCCTCGATGGACTGCTTGACCGAGGTCAGCGAGGTCGCGACCGGACCGAGGACGACGTCGCAGGACAAGCCCTTGCCGACGTGCGACGCGATTGCGCCCGCCAATGCCTGAGACTCGGCGACGGTGTTGTGCAACTTCCAGTTGCCAGCGATCAAAGGTCTACGGTCGGTCATTTCTCGAGGGCCTCCACGCCCGGAAGGGGGCGGCCCTCTAAATACTCCAACGAGGCGCCGCCGCCAGTGGACACGTGGTCGAACCGGCTGGCCAGATCGGCCTGCTTCACGGCGGCAACGCTGTCGCCGCCGCCAACGACGCTGAACCCTGGGCAATCCGCGGCCGCACGGGCCACGGCGAGGGTGCCCTCGGCAAACGCGGCATTCTCGAAGAGCCCCATCGGCCCGTTCCAAAACACGGCCATCGCGCGACGAAGGCGCTCCCGGTAGAGCTGCTCGGTCGCCGGTCCAATGTCGAGCGCCATCGCGTCGGCCGGGATCGCGTCGATGCCGGCAACCCGCGCATCGCTAGACTCGATCGAGTCGCCGACACGAACGTCGACCGGGAGCAGCAAGTCGACCTTGCTCTCTTCCGCGGTCGACATGAGGCTACGCGCGAGCGCGAGCTTGTCGTTTTCGCAAAGGCTCTTTCCGACACCGAGGCCGCGCGCCGCCAAGAAGGTGTTTGCCATCGCGCCGCCAACGAGCAGCGCGTCGACCTTTTCCATCAGCGCTTCCATGACGCCGATCTTGTCGCTGACCTTGGCGCCGCCGAGGATGGCAACGTAGGGACGAGGCGTGTCGGTGCGCAACTTGTCGAGCACTTCGAGCTCACGTTGAAGCAAGAAGCCCGCGGCGCGATCCTCGATGAGACGGGGAAGGGCGCTCACCGATGCATGCGCCCTGTGCGCGGCTCCGAAGGCGTCATTCACGTACGCCGTACAAGCGCCACCGAGCTCCCGCGCGAAGTCGACATCGTTGCTCTTTTCCTCTGCGTGGAAGCGCAGGTTCTCGAGCAGGGCCACTTGGCCGTCGCGCAGGTCTTGCACGACTTTGCGCGCGCCATCTCCGATGCAATCGTCGGTGAGACGCACCTCGCCAACCTCGAGGAGCTCGGCCAGACGAATCGCGACCGGCTCGAGCGAGAGTCCCGGAACGACCTTGCCCTTCGGTCGACCGAGGTGCGATGCGAGAACGACCCGCGCGCCCTGCTCGAGGGCGTAGCGAATCGTAGGCAGGGCAGCGCGGATCCGCGTGTCGTCGGTCACCGCGCCGTCCTTCAACGGAACGTTGAAGTCGACGCGAATGAACGTAGTGACGCTTTCGAGGCTCAGATCCTCGATCGAACGAATAGCCTCGGACACGGGGTTAGCTCGCGCTCGAAACGATCCGCACCAAGTCGAGCATGCGGTTCGAGAAGCCCCACTCGTTGTCGTACCAGCTCTGCACCTCAACGAGGTCTCCGCCGACCACCTGGGTCTGCGCGGCGTCGCAGATCGACGAATGCGGGTTGCCCAAGAAGTCCATCGAGACGAGCGGCGTCTCTTCGAACTGGAAGATGCCCTTGAGCGGACCTTCAGCGGCGGCCTTGAGGGCCGCGTTCACAGAGTCCCGGTCGGTGTTCTTCGCGACCTGCGCGGTGAGGCAAGTCAGCGATACGTTCGGTGTCGGGACGCGAATCGCGGTGCCGTCGAGCTTGCCCTTGAGCTCGGGCAAAACCAGGCCGATGGCGGTCGCGGCCCCGGTCGATGTCGGAATCATCGAAAGGGCGGCGGCGCGCGCGCGGCGCTTGTCCGAGTGCGGCTGGTCCAAGAGCCCTTGGTCATTGGTGTACGCGTGCACCGTTACCATGTGGCCTTTGACAATGCCGTAGGTGTCGTTGAGCACCTTCACGAGCGGCGCCAAGCAGTTGGTCGTGCACGACGCGCAGCTGATGATCCGATCGGTTTCCGGATTGAATTTGTCGCTGTTGATGCCGACGACGAAGGTGCCGTCGATCTCGCCCTTGCCGGGCGCGCTGATGATCACGCGCTCTGCGCCAGCCTCGAGATGTGCGGACGCCGCCTCCTTCGTCCGGAAGATGCCGGTGCACTCGAGGACGACCTCTGCGCCGAGCTCCTTCCATTTGAGCTTCGACGGGTCTCGCTCGGCCGAAACGGGAATCCGCTGGTCGCCAATCCAAATGGCGCCTTCTTCCGCCTTCACGGGGTGGGGGAAGTGGCGGTGAACCGAGTCATACTCGAGGAGATGGGCCAGCATGTCGGAGCTGGTCAGGTCGTTGATCCCAACGATCTCGATGTCCCCGCGCTCTGCAGCGATCCGAGCAACGCAGCGCCCGATGCGCCCAAAGCCATTAATTCCGATTTTCGTAGCCATGCCTTCGACTTCCTCTCAGCCGCGGCGTCCGTCCCAATGCTGCCGCTAGCGGCGCGGAACGTAGGCGCGGCGCCCGTTACGGTCAAGGAGCGAGGAGCGCGATCGAACGCGCTTTTTTGGAGCGAGTCGCAGGCTGCCCGAGCTGCTTACTCAGCCGCTTCTTGCGCGTCGCGCAGCTCGGTGGTGACCAGCTCGAGCACGGCGTTGGTGAACGCCACGATATCCGAGCGGCTGTGGCCGCTATTGCGCAGCTCACGGTAGACCGATTTCGCGATGATCCGAACGCCACGGTTGTCCGCCGCTGCCTTCGGGCTCTGTGTTCTGGATGCCCCCATCTTGCCCGAGCATGATGCAGTTTGCGTGCCACATGCAAAAAACGACAAAACCAATAGCTTCATGGCCGACTTTACAATGGAATTTACAAGGAACCGCCGTTTTTGCCACACCTGAATCCGAAAAGTTCACACCCACCATCAAGTGCGAAGCCGAGTTCGCATTTGGAGCGAAGGCGCGAACAAGCCTGCGCACGTAACTTACCGGGAAGACCGGGATTTCGGCTGGGTGGCCGACTTTCGTTCAGGCGGGGCCGAGGGAGCTTCTGAGCTCGGCCAGCGCATTGCGGTGGAGTCGGCTCGCCCAGGACTTCGAGATGCCGAGCTCCTTGGCCATCCCGTCGATCGAGCGGCCTTCGAAGTAGAAGCCGCGGACGAGGACCCGCTGGCGGGGCGATAGTCTCGGCAGGGCTCGCAAGAGCCTGGCGATGCTCTCTTGCTTCAAAAGCGCCGCCTCGGGGCTCTCCTCGCCAAAGCTGCCCTGCAGCACCGACGCAGTGCTGAGGGTCGCGCTCATCCGTGTGAACGCCCTGTCGAGCCCGGTCGGTGCGGCGGTCGGAGTGACGTCCGTCGACTCCTGAAGCCGTTCGTGCGCCCGGCGCGGCATGCCTGCCATCTTCCGGACCCCGTCCAACATGGCACCGCGAACCCGGTAGTACGCAAAGGTCTGGAAACGGACGCCGCGCGCGGGATCGAAGCGGCGTTGGGCCTCGAGCAAGCCGCCGAAGCCAAATGCGATCAGATCGTCGATTTCGCCTCGCAAGGAGAGCTCTCGGCGAAGCCGACTGGCGAGACTGTGGACCATTTTCCGATGCTGGCTGATGAGCTCTGTCGATTCCATGCGGCCTCCTGAACGGGTTTTCTTTACCCATGTGGGTTAGTGAAGTCAAATAGAATACCTTTGGCTACATCTCAAACGACCTAGGCGAACGGCGTCCGCTGCGGTATAGCGACCCTGTGAAAACCAGGCGGCCAGGGATCGCGAGCACGAATCGAAGGCGAATTGGCTCATTTTCGAGCCTTCTAGACTTGATTCTCCGTGATGAGACCGCACTCGATGGTCTAGCGTTCGCATACGCCGAGCTAGCGCCCCCCGAGCGCCGAGCACTGGCCCAGGCCGTGGTGGAGGACGCCGGGAACCCTACCGCGGCCCTGGGGGCTCTCCTGGCCGTCGAGGAGCAGCCAGCGGCGCGCGAGCGTCTCGCCAGTTTACTGAGCCGCCACGGGAGCGTCGCTCAGTGCGCGTTCCTCGGCGGTGACGAGGCCACCGGGGAAGTCCGCCTGAGCCAGACGCTTCCGGGTCTGGAGCCGGAGTCCCTCCGGGTCACCTGGAGTGAGAGCAAAATCGAGCACATCGAGATCGAACCTCGATTACAGCAACCATTACCCGGGCCGGTTCCGGTCGACCAAGCAGTCGATGCGATGACACCGTTGCTCTGGGCGCACATCCGCGATGGGGGCGAGCTCCCACGGGGCGTAGAGCGCTTCGCCGGCTTCTTCACACGCGCCTAGGTCCAACGGCCGCGGCGAACAGCCCAAGCCTCAGTGGGGGCTGCTACCGTTGCCGTTGCCGAGCAACGCGCCGTCGAACTTGGTCGTCTCCATGAGCGAGCCATCCTTGTCGTCGCGGCGAACCATGAAGAAGTGCCGGGCGGCGGAGTTGTTGTCCTCGCGCGCGACCACCATGATCGAATTCATCCCAGGGTGAAGGGGAATCTCGGCGTCGAAGGCCAGCTTCTTGGGATTCGTGCTGCCCTGGTTCGACTCGTAGTAGACCTTGTGTCCGCCTGTCGAAATGTAGAGATCGCGGACGCGCTGGCCGTCCTCGGCCTCACCTCGGATATGGAAGACCTCGTCGCGGGTGACGTAGGTTTCAATCGGCGCGAGCTCGATTCGCGGCGAGGCGTTGCCGGTCACCCATGCCAGAGGCGGCTCCTTGCTGACTTGCCCCTGAGCGGACGAAATTGCGTCCGACGGTACCCAGCCAGGCCGGCCCCCGCCGAGGTTCACGCGGGCGAACGTTTCGCTCTTCGCGGTCTGTAGGAGGCGAAACGAGCCCTTAACTGTGGCGACTAGCGGCGCGCTTGCCTCCGGGCGTTCCCGAATCTGCGCCCCGGGCTTCAAGCTCACGACTTTCCTGGCCGGGAGCTCCTCGACGGGCCCCGGGTCTTCGTAGATCGGGATCTCGACTTTTTGCCCGACACCCCCGCCAAACTCCTTGTCGGAGACCGCCAGAAGCAACTCGGCCTTGTCGCCCTGAAAGCTCGACAAGACCTGAAACGAGAAGGGGACGACCCAGTAATCTCCGGCCGACACCGAGTCGTGCGCGAAGCGGCCGTCGTGGAGAAGAATTCCCGCGCCGCTCTTGTTCTGAAGGTTGGCCTGCACCTCGAAGCTATCGACGTCGCTTACGTTCTTGACGGTGAAGTAGAGCGTCACTTGCTCCCCGCGTTGCACGCGGCCGTCACCGTTGCCGTTGAGGTTGTCAGCGACCTGCAGGCCGTACGCGAAGCGGGGTTGGGGAAGGGAGTGCATGAGCGTCCGGACCTCGACGGGTTTCGGTACGTGCCCGTGAGCTTCCTCGAACTCCACCCGAATGGCATCGGCGCGGTCCACCATGCTTCGAGGCGTGCGGCAGACGCGTTTTTCGTTTTCGGTCAGGCAGCCGCCGAGCGTCGTGGTCCACGACCGGGTTTCCCCAGGCGCGAGCTTTCCGAAGACGAGCTCGCGACGATCGTACCAAGGATTGTCGCTCTTCGTGGTTGCGCGCAGCTGATAGAGCGGCTTGTCGCCCTCGTTGGTCACTTCGACGATGAGCGAAAGCGCATCGCCTGCGATCGCGGGTTTGTCCCCGGCGCTCGTCTCGGCGCTGACCTTCAGCTTGCTTGGACCGGCGTCGGGACCGACGCCCCAGTCGATACCGAGCTTCTTGAGGTCGCGGACGACCTTCTCCGTCTCCTGCTTCTGGACCCGCTCGATGATCGGCTGCGCTGCGCGAAGCATCTGAGGCCGTTTGGGCGACTTGGCATTGAGCACCAGGCTGCGAGAGAACCGAATCAGGAAGGCTTCCTGGTCCTCGTTCTCTTCTTCACCCGGCTCGGACTCGTCCAAACGCTGCCGCAGCTTCGAGTTGAGGTAGTAGCCCATCACCACCGCGGGGCGTTGAGCATCCGTCGCGCTGGCATGCGTGAGATGGTCCTGGAGGTCGGACTCACGGAAGATGTCGTCGACCTTGAGGTCCATGTCTTCCTTGTCGACCGTCATCGGGCTGATCGCGATGTCAGGGACGATCCCTACGCCCTGAATCGAAACGTCTCCCGGAGTCAGGTACTGAGCGATGGTGAGCTTCAGCGCCGAATCGTCCTGGAGCTTGTAGAGCACCTGGACCGATCCTTTACCGAAACTCTGCTCGCCGATGATCATCGCCCGGTCGTGGTTCTTGAGCGCGCCCGCGACGATTTCGCTGGCCGAGGCGCTGTGGCCATTGATCAGGAGAACAATCGGGTAGTCGGGTTCCGTGCCGCCAGCGTCTGCGAACTCCTCGGTCCGTTCACGCGGGTCCTGCGAGGAGGTCGTCACGATGGGGCCTTCCAAGAGGAAGGTGTCGGCGACCCGTACCGCTTGATCGAGGAGCCCGCCCGGGTTGCTCCGGAGGTCGAGCACGAGGCCGACCATGCGCTTCTTGTGGAGGCTTCGGAGCGCCCGGTCGAGGTGCTGCTTGGTGTTGCCCTGGAAGTTCTTGATCCGGATGTAGCCGACGTTGTCTCGGAGCATACGGTGCTTGACCGAGCCGATTTCGATGACGGCCCGGGTGAGCTCGACTTTGCGTTGCTGGCCCCATTTGTCAGCGTTGTTCTTGCGGCGAATGAAGATGGTGACCTTGGTTCCGGGACGGCCGCGAAGCCGATCGACGGCCGCGTTGAGCGGCATGTTGAGCGTCGACTCTTCCTCGATTTTCACGATTCGATCGCCCTTTTGAAGCCCAGCTCGGAACGCGGGGGTGCCCTCCATGGGGTTGATGACCGTGAGGTGGCCCTCGCGAATCGAAATCACGATGCCGAGCCCGCCAAACTCGCCGCGGGTGCTCGTCTGCATTTCCTTGAACATCTTTGGCGGCAGCAGGATCGTGTGCGGGTCGAGGGTCCGGAGCATCCCGTTGACGGCGCTGTACTCGACGTCACTGAGCTCGATGTCTTCCTCGTTCTGGAGCTCTTCCTGCAGGAATGCGAACACCTCTCGGAAGCGGCCGGCGAGCTCCCAGGGGCTCGACACGTCCTCGATCGCGAACTCGCTCTGCTGACTGTTGACCTGAACCTGCAGCTTCTCGGCGCCCTCCTGGTAGTGCACCAAGACCGGGGCGACGTCTTTCTGAATCGCATCCAGGCCAGCCAGCATCATGCGCTGGTGGTCAATTCGCTTGGGATCGACGTAGTCGTCGTTCACCTGGTGGATCACGCGATTCATCACCTGGAGCTTCGTGAGGTCCCAGGGCGTCTTCTGACGCGCCGCCCGGGCTCGCGGCGAGGTGTCGATATCGATTTGAAGGCCGTTGTTGATCGGCCAGCCGAAGGAAATGGTGAACGCCGCTAGGACGACGACCAAACCAAGCAAGGGCTTCCAGAGTCTTGTCATTCGTTTGTGCTGGGGGCAGAGGGACGGTCTTCCATAGTAGCCCCGTTAGGCTTCTAGGCCAATTGCGTTAGTTCCTACCTAAGGTTATCGATGCGACGTGCCACACCGCATTCTTCGCCAGCAGATTTCGAGGCCGGTTCTCGACATATGTAAGGAGCTTCGCAGTGCCGGTGAGCGTGCCTGGGTGGTAGGGGGATGCGTCCGGGATACCCTACGGGGCCAGCGAGTCAACGACTGGGACGTGGCGACCTCAGCCCGGCCCGAAAAGGTCCAGAAAGTCTTCCGCAAGGTCATCCCGACCGGCATCGACCACGGGACCGTGACCGTCCTGTGGAAGGGAGAGGCTTTCGAAGTCACGACGCTCCGCGGGGAGGGCGCCTACACGGACGGACGGCGACCCGACAGCGTGGTCTTCGTCCAGGACATCGATCGGGACCTCGCCCGCCGCGACTTCACCGTGAACGCGATCGCCTACGACCCGGTCGACGGACAGCTCGCCGATCCGTTCGGCGGGCTAGCCGACATCCGGCGCCAGGTCCTGCGCGCCGTAGGGGAGCCGAGCGAGCGCTTCCAAGAGGACGGTCTTCGGATCTTGCGGGGCGCGCGTTTCGTCGCGACGCTCGACTTCGAGCTCGAACCCGACACCGAGGAAGCCTTCCGCGGCGCGCTCGAGACCTTTCGGAAGGTGAGCCCCGAACGTGTGCGCGAAGAGTGGATGAAGGCGATGAAAGCTCGTGCCCCGTCGCGCGCCTTCGAGGTCATGCGCCGAACCGGCATCCTCGAGGTCACCTATCCCGAGCTGCTGGAACAGGTCGGCTGCGAGCAGAACCAATGGCACGCGTACGACGTCTGGGGGCACACCATGCGAGTGCTCGACGAGTCGGACGGCGGCCCGGTCGAGCGAATCGCCGCGCTCTTGCACGACATCGCAAAGCCTCGAACGCGCGCCATGTCCGACAAGACCGGCGACTGGACGTTCTACCATCACGAAAGAGTCGGCGCCGACATGGCCGACCGCTGGCTCCGCGACTACCGCTTCTCAAACCAGGAGCGAGACCTGGTCGTTGGCCTGATCCGTCACCACTTGATCTGTTACACGAGCGAGTGGACTGACGCGGCCGTGCGGCGTTTCATCAAACGGGTCGGCGCCGAAGGCGTCGAGCCTCTGCTCCGACTCGGCCAAGCGGACGCCCTCGGCAAGGGCCGGAACGTCGAGGAAGAGCTCGCCGCATTGAAGGAGCTCCGCGGCCGAATCGACAAGACGATCGAAGAAGGCAACGCGCTGAGCACCCAGGACCTGGCGATAGGCGGCAAGGACGTGATCGAACACCTCGAAGGTGGCGCCGGACCGCGGGTCGGAGAGATTCTTCGAACCCTGCTCGACCGAGTCATCGAGGATCCTTCGCTGAACACCAGAGACAAGCTGATGCCGATCGTGGAGGAGCTGGCGGCCGGGGAGTGAGGTGGCGTCGGGCTGGCGCTGACACTGACACTTGCACTGGCACTGCGCGCTGGCACTGGCACTGCGCGCTGGCGCTGGCGCTGGCGCTGGCGCTGCGCGCTGGCACTGGCACTGCGCGCTGGCGCTGGCGCTGGCACTGCGCGCTGGCACCGGCACTGGGCGCTGGCTGCCGCGGATGTGGTGAGCGGTGGCTGCAGGAACCGGGGCGTGGTCAGTCTTGATTGAACCGCCCCGCCCACCCCCACCCGTAATCCTCCCT